>CAZCBJ010000058.1:0-19217 GCA_964496705.1 uncultured Anaerolineaceae bacterium
TATCGCCCTCTTCGCCACCGGCATGATCGGCTTCATCCTGGCCGACAACCTGATCCTGGCGCTGGTGTTCTGGGAAATCATGGGGCTGTGCTCCTATCTGCTGATCGGCTTCTGGTTTGAAAAAGGGGAGGGCGGCATCGCCAACGCCAAAGCCGCCAAAAAAGCCTTTGTGGTCAACCGCATCGGCGATTTCGGCCTGCTCATCGCGCTGTTTTTCCTCTTTTGGAATTTCCGCACCTTCAACTTTGACGCCATCTTCACCTCCGCACCGGCGGCCGCCCCCGGCATCCTGGTGGCAGTCACCCTGTTCATGCTGCTGGGTGTGGCCGGCAAGTCGGCGCAGATCCCGCTGTATGTCTGGCTGCCGGACGCGATGGCCGGCCCCACGCCTGTGTCGGCGCTCATCCATGCCGCCACGATGGTCACCGCCGGTGTATACCTGGTGGCGCGCTCCAGCCCGCTGTACGCGCTGTCCCCGCTGGCCGGTGAGGCGGTCATGTGGGTGGGTGCGCTGACCGCCTTGTTCGCTGCCACCATCGCGTTGGGCCAGTTTGATATCAAGAAGGTGCTGGCCTATTCGACCATCAGCCAACTGGGTTTCATGGTCGCCGCGGTGGGCATGGGCGCCTACGTGGCCGGGATGTTCCATCTGGTGACGCATGCCTTCTTCAAGGCGCTGCTCTTCCTTTCCGCGGGATCGGTGATCCTTGGGTTGGAGCGCGGGCATGAAGCACATGCCCACGCAGATCATGGGCACGGCCCTGATCCGCAGGATATGCGCAACATGGGCGGGCTGCGGGGGCGCATGGGGCTGACCTTTGCTGTATTCTTGATCGGCGCACTGGCGTTGGCAGGTATCGCTCCGCTGGCGGGCTTTTTCTCCAAGGATGAAATATTGGCTGCTGCAGTGCATCATCCGCTTGTGCTGGTGATCCTGATCCTGACCGCCTTTCTGACCGCCTTCTACATGGGCCGCCAGGTGTTCATGATCTTCTTCGGCAAACCGCGCACCCAATCTGCCGCGCATGCCACGGAGAGTCCCGCGGTGGTCACCATCCCGCTGGTGATCCTGGGGTTGCTCTCGGCTTTCGGCGGCGGCCTGAACCTGCCCGGTTCGCACCTGCTCGAAACCTGGCTGGAGCACACCTTTGGTCATGGCGAGGCCGGCCAGTTCATCCTGTGGGTGGCGGGGACGTCGCTGCTGGTGGCGCTGGCGGGCATTGCGCTCGCTTGGCGCGTTTACGGTCGCAAACCACTCCAGGCGGCTGATTCTCCCGACCCGCTGGCTGTCAGCCTGAAGGGCATCTTCCGCGGCATGCAGAACAAGTGGAAAGTCGACGAGGCCTATCAGGCGCTCATCATTGGCCCGTATTACCGCCTGGCGGATTTCCTCAGCCGCCCGGTGGACCAAGGCGTGATCGACGGCGCGGCCAACGGTCTGGGCAGCCTGACGCGCGGGCTGGCCAGGGCGTGGAGCGCCCTGCAGAATGGTTTTGTGCGCTCCTATGCGCTGAGCATTGTCCTGGGATTGGCTTTGATCTTTGGTTATCTGCTGTTGAAATAAGCCTGTAACCGTTCGAGGTGCTTATGAACTTTTTTCTCCATCCACTCACCCTGGTCACCTTCTTCCCCCTGCTGGGATTGTTGGTGATTTTGTTCATCAAGGGTGACAATAAGAACGCCATCCGCTGGATTGCGCTGGTCACCTCGCTGGTGACCTTTGGGCTGGCGCTGTGGCTGCTGTCGCGCTATGATCCCGCCGGCGCAATGATGAGCGTGGACATTCCCTGGATCAAAGTGTCCGGGATCGAGATTCGCTACACGCTGGGATTGGACGGTCTGAGCCTGATGATGGTGCTGCTGACCACTTTCCTCACCCCGCTGTGCATCCTTTCCACCTGGTCGGCCGTGCAGGATAAGGTCAAGGATTTCATGCTCTTCTTCCTGCTGCTTGAGGTGGGGATGAACGGCGTGTTCCTGGCGCTCGACCTGGTGCTGTTCTACATCTTCTGGGAGTTCACCCTCATCCCGATGTACTTCCTGATCGGTGTGTGGGGCGGCGAGCGGCGCATTTATGCCGCGGTCAAGTTCTTCCTCTTCACCATGACCGGTTCGGTGCTGATGCTGCTGGCCATCCTCTACATGGGCTGGCAGGCGGGCACATTCTCCTGGGCTGAGCTGGTGCGGAATGGCAGCGCTTTCGCCGGGGTGCAGATGGCGCTGTTCCTGGCTTTTGCGCTGGCTTTCGCCATCAAGGTGCCCATGTGGCCGCTGCACACCTGGCTGCCGGATGCGCACGTCGAAGCCCCCACCGCCGGTTCGGTCATCCTGGCCGGGGTGCTGCTCAAGATGGGCGCTTACGGTTTCCTGCGCTTCAACCTGCCGCTCTTCCCCCAAGCCGCCGCCCAGGCTGCGCCCTGGATGGCGCTGCTGGCGGTGATCGGCATCCTCTACGGTGCGGCGGTCTCGCTGGCGCAGAAAGACCTCAAGAAGCTGGTGGCCTATTCCTCGGTCAGCCATCTGGGCTTTGTCATGTTGGGCATCTTTGCCCTCAACCCGCAGGGCATCACCGGCGCTATCCTGCAGATGGTCAATCACGGCATCAGCACCGGCGCGCTGTTCCTCATGGTTGGTGTGCTGTACGAGCGCCGCCATACCCGCGAGCTGGCTGCTTTCGGCGGGGTGTGGAAAGCGCTGCCTCTCTTCGGCGGTCTGAGCCTGGTGATCACCCTCTCCTCCATGGGACTGCCGGGGCTGAACGGCTTTGTCGGCGAGTTCACCATTCTGCTGGGCGCGTTCGGCTCACAGGCGCTGGGCGTGGGTGCGCCGTGGTTTGTCCTGGCCGCCACGCTGGGCGTGATCCTGGCGGCGGTCTATCTGCTGGTCATGTTTGAGAAGGTCTTTCTGGGCAACGTCACCCATGCTGAGAACGCGCAGTTGAAGGAGATCAACGCGCGCGAAATTCTGATCTTTATCCCGCTGCTGGTGCTGATGTTCTGGATTGGCCTGTATCCCAAGCCGTTCTTTGATCTGCTCAACCCCACCGTCATCCAGTTGGTCGCGCTGGTCCAATCTGCGGCTGTGGCGCTGCATTAGGAGGCATGCCGATGAGTTTCAGTGACATTATCTCGTTTCTCCCCTTCATCGCGCTGCTGACAGTGGCCATCCTGCTCATCGTGGTGGATCTGTGGGTGCCCAAGGAGCGCAAATACATCACCGCCCTGCTCGCGGCCGCCGGTCTGGTTGTGTCGATGGTGTTGACCATTTTGCAGGTGGGAACCAGCGCAACGGCTTTTAACGCCATGGTACGACAGGACGCTTTCTCGCAGGTGTTGAGCTTGATCTTCCAGGTGGCCGGGTTGGGCGGGCTGGCGCTGGCTTATGACTACCTCAAGCGCATGGAGTTGCAGCGTGGGGAATTCTACCCGCTGCTGCTCTTCTCGGTCAGCGGGATGATCCTGATGGCATCCGCCATCGACCTGATCATCGTCTTCCTCGCTCTTGAGCTGCTTTCCATCCCGCTGTATATCCTGGCCGGCTTTGCCCGCGCGCGGGTGGAGTCGGAGGAGGCCGCGCTCAAGTATTTTCTGCTGGGCGCGTTTGCTTCGGGGTTTGTGCTGTACGGCGTGGCGCTGATCTTTGCCGCTTCGGGTCGCACCGACCTGGCGGGGATCATCGCCGTGGTTGAAAACGGCAAGATCAACCTGACCCTTTTCCTGGCGGGCGGAGCATTGTTCCTGGTCGGCTTCGGCTTCAAGGTGGCGGCGGTGCCGTTCCACATGTGGGCGCCGGACGTGTACCAGGGCGCGCCCACGCCAGTCTCGGCTTTCATGTCGGTGGGCGCCAAGGCTGCCGGGTTCGCCGCGCTGATGCGCGTCTTTCTGCTGGTCTTCCCGGCGCTGTCCGCGCAGCTCACCCCGGTGTTGTGGGGGTTGGCCGCGCTGACCATGATCGGCGGCAACCTGCTGGCGGTGGCGCAGCGCAACATCAAGCGCCTGCTGGCCTATTCCAGCATCGCCAACGCGGGTTACCTGTTGATGGCGCTGGTCACCTACGGTCAGTCAGCACTGGCGGGCGAGTCGATCGGCTCGATGCTCTTCTTCCTGGCTGCTTATGCGTTCACCTCGCTGGGCGCCTGGGCGGTGGTGATCGCGCTGGAAAAGGCCGAAGGCCAGGGATTGGCGCTGGATGATTACGCCGGGCTGGGGGGGCGGCATCCAATGCTGGCGGTGCCGATGACGATCTTCATGCTCTCCTTCACCGGCGTCCCGCTCACCATGGGCTTCTGGGGTAAGTTTTTCCTCTTCCGAACGGCTGTGTTGGGCGGTTTCAGCGGCCTGGCGCTGATTGGGCTGCTCACCTCGCTCTTCTCGGCTTACTACTACCTGCGCGTGGTGGTGATCATGTTCATGCGCCCCGGCGAACCCGCAGTGCGCCGCGACCCCTGGCTGGCGGTCACCGCGCTGGGCTGCGCGCTGCTGGTGGTGGCGCTGGCCTTCGCCCCCAACGCGCTGCTAGGCCTGGCGGCCGCGGCGGGGTTTTAGCAGTTTCCGACATCCTGAATGATTTGGGAGTGGACAACCACTCCCAATTTTTATTTACTCATATCTCTTGACATTTAAAAGAACATATGTTCTAATTTTGGGGATGATACGCATTTCCCCTTCCGCCGTCCTGGGCATGCTGTGGTTTGTTTTCCTCGGCATGGCGCTGCTCAGTTCCGGCACTTCCGACCGCGCGTTGGCTGGCGATTCCGGCAGCCGCTCAGACCTGCTGGCAGGCGCGCTCAAAAGCGGCAACGTCTTCCTCGACTCGGCGCAGAAAGAGAAAGATGCCAAGCAGATGCCGGTCACCGGGGCGAAAGAGGCTAAAAAGGAACCGACTGATGAAGAGGAAGAAGCGCCCGACGGCGGCGCGGCCGCCATTCGCTCCCCCTATGAGCGCGCCGTCCTCACCCAGGGTCCGCACGGCATGTCCTACGGTCATTACGCCATTGATATCTCCGGCGGCAAAGGGGCGGCGCTGCATGCGCCGATCAGCGGGGAGGTCAGCGCGCTGTTTGTGGACCAGTACAACAACACCACGCTGATCATCGAGAACGAGGTCTATCAGGTGCTCATGCTGCACGGCAATTACACGGTGTCCGAGGGGCAGCGCGTGGAGATAGGTGAGGTGGTGGGGAAGGAGTGGAATAACGGCTACACCCTGGACTGGAACGGCAACCTGTGCGCCGGGCGCGATTGCGGGTATCACACCCATTTGAATGTTTATGACAAACGCTTGGGGCAGAACGTTGATCCGCGCGACCTGATTGAGATCGTATGGTGACAGGGGTGTTGGGCTTGGAATATAATCATGGGGATTGCCCCTCTCCCGCGAGCGGGAGAGGGGCGAAGGGGTGAGGGCTAAAAGACACAGCAAAGGACCAACCCACATGGATCACATCACCCGCTGCCAGGCTGCCATCGTCAAAGACCATCACGTGCTGCTCATCCTGCACCGCGAACACAACGGCGGGCGCGCCTACTGGCTGCTGCCCGGCGGGCGCTGGGAGGTGGGAGAGACCGCCGAGGAATGTGTGCGCCGCGAGATGCGTGAGGAGACCGGGCTGGAGGTGCGTGTTAAGCGGTTGCTCTACGAAGAGCTGTCCGCGGATCGACCCGGGCGGGTACACGCGCTTTTTCACCTATCTGTGCACCCCCATCTCCGGCGAGGCCGCTCCCGGTTACGAACCAGAACCGGAACCTTCAGCCCTCTACGCCATTGCCGAGGTGGGCTGGTTCGACCTGCGCGACCTGTCCGGCTGGAACGACCTGATCCGCAAGGATCCAATCACCACAGAAATCATGACCAAACTGCAGCGCGCGCTGGGCTATCGAGGAAATTAAAGTATAATCAGGGCGAACTTTGGAGGCTGAATGGAAATTACCTGGTACGGGCATTCTTGTTTTCGCATGATGGAACGCAGCATGGCGGCGGTGGTCACCGATCCTTTTGATCACCGCCAGGTGGGGTATGAAGCTTTGAAACTGAAAGCCGACATCGTCACCGTCAGCTACAACGACCCCGCCCACAACCATCTCAGCGCCGTCAAAGGCGACGCGCATGCTCTCAGCGGGCCGGGTGAATTCGAGATTGGCGGTGTATTCGTCACCGGGGTGCAAACCAACGGTCAGACGCGCAAGGCCGATGAGCCGCGCAACACCCTCTACCTGATTGATTTCAACGGGTTGACCATCGCCCATCTGGGCAACATCAACCGCGTGCCCACCCAAACCGAGGTCGAGGAATTGGGGCCGGTGCATATCGCCCTGGTGCCGGTGGGCGGCGGGTTGGGGTTGAACGCGGCCAAGGCAGCCGAGGTGATCAGCCTGCTGGAACCCTCCATTGCCATCCCGATGGCTTACGGCACACCCGACACCATCCTCAAGCTGGACCCGTTGAGCAAGTTTCTCAAGGAAATGGGCTTGAACAATGTGGAAACGGTGCCTTCCCTCAAGGTGACCAGCGCCAGCTCGCTGCCCGAGGAAACTCGTGTGGTGGTGTTGACCTACCAGCGCAACAACAAGGAGTAAGCCGTGCCGATCAAATTAATCATGACCTGGGATATCCTCCCTGAACACGAGCAGGAATATTTCGAGTTCGTCATCCGCGAATTCATCCCCGGTGTGCAGCACTTGGGGTTTGAGCTTTCGGATGCCTGGGCCACCGTGTACGGCTCGCACCCGCAGATCCTGGTGGGGGTGGTGCTGCCGACCTACGCCAGAGCGCGCCAGGTGCTGCGCTCGAAGGAGTGGCGCGGTTTATACAACCAGCTTCAGGATTACGTGCGCAACTACGCCCAAAAACTCGTCACGTCGCGCGGCGGATTTCAGTTTTAATACCACATCACCGTGATGATAAAGATGAAAGGGAGATAGAAAAACCCCTTTCATTTTTTTTACCTTTTCATACCAGTTTGTGTTTTAATCAGGGTATGCTGACCGAAATGTCCTCGGCTGTGCTGGAATGGTACGAGCGCAGCGCCCGCAGCCTGCCCTGGCGCGGGGTGGCCGATCCCTACGCGGTGTGGGTGTCGGAGATCATGCTGCAGCAGACGCGGGTGGAAACCGTCATCCCCTATTACCAGCGCTGGATGGAGCGTTTTCCCACCCTCCAATCCCTGGCGGAGGCCTCCGAGCAGGAGGTGCTGCATGCCTGGGAAGGCCTGGGTTATTACAGCCGCGCGCGCAACTTGCAGCGCGCCGCCCGCCAGGTGGTGGCGCAGCACGGCGGGGCGCTGCCGGCGGATGTCAGGCTGCTGCAGAAATTGCCCGGGGTGGGCAAATACACCGCTGGGGCGCTGGCTTCCATCGCGTTTGGGCTGGATGAGGCCGCGTTGGACGGCAACATCCGCCGTGTGCTGGCGCGGGTCTTTGTCCTGCGACTGCCCGCGCGCTCACCGCAGGGGGAGAAAGCGTTGTGGAGGTTGGCTCGCCAGAATCTGCCGCCGGGTCGGGCTGGCGATTACAACCAGGCGTTGATGGACCTCGGCGCGGTCGTCTGCGCCCCGCGCGCGCCGGCTTGTCTGGTTTGCCCGCTCGCGCGCCTTTGCCAGGCGAACACGCAGGGCATCCAGGCAGATCTGCCTGTGCTGGAAGCCAAACCCGAAGTACCGCATAAAATCGTCGCCGCGGCAGTCATCCAGCGCGGTGGGCTGGTATTGATCGCTCAACGCCCATCGTATGGTCTGTTGGGCGGGATGTGGGAGTTCCCCGGCGGCAAGCTGGAGCCTGGAGAAGATTTCGCCGCTGCGCTGGCGCGCGAGATGCGCGAGGAGCTGGGCGTTGAGGTGCAGGTGGGCGAGCCGTTCGGCGTCTACCGCCATGCCTACACCCATTTTCGCTTGACGCTGCACGCTTTTCTGTGCGCGCTGGCCGGTGACTGCCAGCCGCAGCCCATCGAAGCCCATGCGCTTGCCTGGGCGGAGCCGGGCAGGCTGGCGGATTACCCGATGGGCAAGGTGGACCGCCAGATTGCCAGGAGGTTGAATGGCGTCTGATCCGCTTTTCTCCGAGCGCTTGAACATGGTCGCGGAGCAGATCGAGCGCCGCGGGCTGCGCCAGGAGCGACTGCTGGAAGCCTTCCGGCGTGTGCCGCGCCACCGTTTTGTCCCGGCAGACATGCAATCATTGGCCTATTATGACGGACCGCTGCAAATTGGCTGCGGGCAGACCATCTCGCAGCCTTACATCGTGGCGCTGATGACCAGCCTGGCGCAGTTGGAGGGGACCGAAAACGTGCTGGAAATCGGCACCGGATCGGGGTATCAGGCGGCCATCCTCGCCTGCCTGGCGCATCGGGTGCACACCATCGAGCGCCACCCCGCGCTTGCCGAACGCGCCCGGCAGACCTTGCATGAACTGGGTTATGTAAACGTCAGCGTTTGTGTGGGCGACGGCACGCTGGGTTGGCCTGAAGCTGCGCCCTTTGCGGCGGTGCTGGTCACCGCTGGCGCGCCTCATCCGCCCCAGCCGCTGCTCGACCAGTTGGACGAGGGTGGACGGTTGGTCATCCCGGTGGGCGGGCGCGGATTCCAGGAGCTGGAAGTCTGGCAGCGTGAGGGGGGTATATTCACGCGCGAGGCGGTCATCCCGGTGGCGTTCGTCCCGCTGCGCGGCGAACACGGCTGGTCTGAGCGGGATTGGCCTGAGTATTTATGAGGCTGCTCAGTACTGCAGCGAATAAGGTGTGTGCGTAATCGCTCGGAGACCCTTCAGTCGCTGCGCTCCTTCAGGGACTCACGTGGGTGGGTGATTCCCTGAGCGGATTTGTCGCGGGCTTATCATTGTCGGTCAACGCCAGCGAAGGGTCTTTCTTATTTGATTTCGACGAAAGCCAGCTCCAACGTCTGGCGCCCCGGCACGGCCAGGTTGCCGACGGTGAACTTCCCGCTGTTGTCCAACGCAGCGAAATTGTTATCCAGCCAGGTGACGAAAGCCAGCGGCACCTTCACGTGCACCGCCGCATCCAGCACCGTGCGCCCATCCACAGCGAAGCGAATGCGCCCGGGCAGCCATTCGATTTCCACCTCGCGCCATTGGGTGAAATCCACCTCGTCCAGCGCGGCTTCGTTCGCCGGCATGCGCATCCCGGTCAGCGCTTTGCCGATGCCGGGCAACTTGAGAAGCTGATCGCTGAGCGCCATCGCCAGGTTGCCGCCCTTGCCGCCGTTGACGATGGAAGCCTTCCAGCCACTGGTGGGGCCGTTGGTCAGGGCGATGTTTGACTGCGGCGAGGCGTAATAGAACCACACCCAGTTGGGATACACTTCCATACGCGTGCTCCACAGCGGCGCCATGTTGTTCCAGAAGCCAATACCCGCTGTGCCCAGCAATTTTCCGCTGGGATGAGAGACGCGCAAGCGCGCTTTGAGCCGCAGCGGGGGGCGCCAGAGATAATTGGCCCGCGGGCGGTTGACATAGTCGTCGTATTGCGCCACTGACAGCGAGCCTGCCACTGCGTCTTCCACGATCATGCGCGCGCCGTCCTGCTCTTCCACGCGGCTGCAGCCAAACGCCAGCCGGTTCCAGTGTGGGTGGCGGCGCTGTCCGTCAAACGCATCGAAAATGTCGGGCATGGCGGCTCCAGTCAACTGACATAGTTCAAAATGGTTATCACCAGCCCCACACAGCCGCCGATGACCCCTACGGCGATGAAGACGATCCCGGCTACCAGCGTGCAGGTGTTCCCGCTGGTTTCCTGCACCTCCAGCACGGCTTCCTCGGGCTTGTTGGGATTGTAATGCACTGGCACGTGCGAGTTGGGCGGGTAACGCTGGACGGTGGCCTGAGCGTACTTATGAGAAGAGTTCTGTACGCCAAAGGTCAACCGCTGGCTGTTGTAGGATGTGCCGAAGACCGAGTAGGTGTATTTGACCACCGGTTGGTACGAGGTGGTGGTGTCGCCGTCCGAGTCATGGCTGACCGAACGGCGCACCTCGGAGGAGAGGATGGTGCCGAGGGCGGTGGGCCATTTCTGGCTTTCGGCTATTTTCCGCTTGGCGCGAATGGTGACGAAGATGAGGATGGCGCCAATCAGAACAAAGAATCCACCGATGAAAAAACCGACCGCCAAACCCAGCCAGGAAGGGGAAGAGGGTTCCATGTTGTTTTCCTTTCAGTTACGCACTTAAAAATCTGGTTATTCCAGATCAGGGTGAATGAACAATTCGCTCTACGGGTAGGGTCACCTTGATCCGTTGGTGCATCAATATAAGAATTGGATGATGCTCACCGTCAGACCGATGCACATGCTGAGAATGCCCAGCGCGGCGAACACAATCCCAGCGACCATCATCCAGGTGTTGCCGCTGGACTGCTGTACTTCCAACACGGCTTCTTCAGGTTTGCGCGGGTTGTAATGCACCGCGACTGCCGCGCCAGGGGGATAGCGCTGAACGTTGTCCAGGGCGGCTGTGTAGGAGGATTCTTGAACTGCAAAAGTCAGCCGCTGGCCGGTGAAAGATGCACCCGAGACGGAATAAGTGTACTGTACCTCAGCCTGGTAATCTGTGCTGCTGTTTCCGTCAGCATCCTGGCTGACGGACCGGCGCACTTCGGAAGACACAACTCGCCCCGGCACAGTCGGCCAACGCTGGCTTTCGGCGGTTCTGCGTCTGGCCAGGATGGTGAGCCAGATCAGCACCCCGCCGACCAACACGAAGGCAAGGCAGAAGCAAAAGGAAATGAGCAAACCCGTCCACGGAGAGGAAGCGGATTCCAATGCCATTTCCCTTTCACGCCTGGCTGGTTTTCACCTTGACCAGCGTGGCGGCGGAAATCAGGAATAGCGCGCCGTAGATGGCAAAGATGACCAGGTAGCCCAGCCCCGGGCGCAGCTGGTTGAAGAAATCAGCCAGCGGTCCGCCAATTCCCGCGCCGACGATGCCCGCGCCCGCCCCGGCTAGGTTGGAAATGCCCAGGTACTTGCCGGCGTCCTTCGGCGGCACCAGGTGGGTGCCCAGCGCCCAGTTGGTGGCCATGAATGTGCCGGTGCCCAGCCCGATGATACAGCCCGCCACGATGACCATCGGCATACTCTGGGCGAAGAGCAGCACCAGCGTGCCAAAGGCAGCGATCAGCCCGGCATAGAACACCAGGCGTTTCTTGCCGATCCGGTCGGAAAGATTGCCGCCGAACACCGCCGAGGGCATCAGGAACAGCGCCACCACCGCCAACAGCACGGTGGTCATGGTGGCAGCGTTGGGGATGCGCAGCACGTCGCGCAGGAAGTACTGCGCGAAGCCCTGGATGGAGCCGACCGCGGCCAGGAACAGCAGGCGGTTGATCACCCACCAGATGAATGAACTCTGATTGCGCGCATCCTTGCCGATGCCCACCCACGCGCCAAAATACACGCCAATGAATATGGATCCTGCCATCGCAACCAGCCCGGCCAGCCCGACCACCAGGATGTGTGTGGTGGTGGATGCGCCCAGATTGGTCAGCATACTCCCGCTGGCATTGACCAGCCAGATGGCCAGGCGCGTGACGCCGACAAAAATCGCGGTCAGCGCCACCAGGCGCAGCACCGGTTCGGTCGTCTTTTCGGTCGGTTTTTCCTTCAACGGTTCTTCCCTGGCGAAGATCAACGTGGTGATCATGGTGAGCAAAAAACCGCCGGCGATGATCCCGGTCACCAGCCCCACGTAGCCCCTATCCACCAGCGGGCCCAGGAAGATCACCAGGAAGACTGGCAGCAACTCCAGCACCGACTTGACCCCGGAGGAGCGCCCGCGCTGCTTTTCTGGCACCAGGTCGGGGATCAGGCCCTGCAGCGCGCCGTGACCGATGTTGGAGGTGATCTGCATCAGCGCGGTGCCCAGCAGCAGCACGGCGAAAGCGGTGGTGATGCCAAGGCTCGACTGGAAAAAGCCGTCCAGGCTCGAGCCGATGAACAGCGGGGTGGAACCGATCACCGCCAGAAAAATCACGTTGCCGATTGCCCCGGTGAAGATGAACGGTCGCCGCCGGCCCCAGCGCGATGTGCAGCGGTCGCTCATCATGCCCGCCAACGGCTGCACCAGCATGGCCACGGTCAGACCGATCACGCGCACCGTAGCCAGGTAGGTGTTCTTCTGTTCCTCGGGCATGAACAGCACCACCAGATAGGGCAACAGGATCGGGGTAATGGTGCCGGAGGCGATGTTGATCCCCAGCCAGTAGCTGTTGATCATGATATGGTCGAACCAGCTCAGCACGCGTTTCATGGTCACCTCACGCTCAAGAAATGATATCGGGGTGGATGCTGCGGATGGCCTGCAGCGAGGCCAGCGCTTCCTCCTCCGCCAATTCAAAAATGATCGGCCCGTCGTAGCGGGCAGCCGCCAGCCGCTCGAGCAGGCGTGTCACGTCCAGGTCGCCCTTGCCCAAAGCCTGGTGATCCTTGCCGTAGCCAATCCTGCGTTCAGGGCCTTGCCAGGGGCCGTCGTGCAGATGAATTTCTCCCAGGCGCGGCAGCACCTGCTCCAGCACGTCGAACAGGTCCACCGGCCCCGAAAAGCCCACCAGCACATGCCCGGTGTCGAGACAGATGGACAGGTCCAGCGCTTCAGCCAGCTCGAGGGTCAGTTCAAAGGGGAACTCGATCGTTTCGATGGCCAGCCTGCGCGAGGGGATGCCGGTCTCGGACAGCAGGGTTTGCAGGCTGGCGCGGGCGTTGCCCTGGAACAGGCGCAAGATGAGCGCCTTGCCTGCCGGGGGCAGGCGCATCTGATAGAATTCCGCCGCCAGTGCGCCGGTGGCGTGCAGCACATACATTTCCGGGTCAAGGGGCATGGCGGCGCGGATGTTGTCAATCAGAGCCTTCACCGAGCCTTCGCGAACTGCTTCCAGCGGGCTGGAAGGCTCCACCGACCACAGCGGCAGGTGCAGGGTGTAACTCAGCCCCAGCTCGGTTTTGAGCTGCGCCAGCGCTTCGATCGCGTCTGGGGTGTAGCTGTGCGGGAAGAAGAGGGTCAGGTCGCCCCCCAGCTCAATCAGCCTGAAACCGGCGCTGGACACACGCCGGACCAGCGCGGCGTGATCAAAACCAACCACCTGCGCCATCACCTCCTCCGGGTTCCTGCCCGAGGGAATCAACAGGTTCATTTGCATGGCCATCACGCCAAAGCGCATCTCTGCCTCCGGTTGTGGGTTGTCAAAAAAGATCTATTTGGGATCGATGGATACCACGCCGCCCATGGCGTTCACTTTGAGCGTCCAGGCGCTGCCGGGTCGGCATTGTTGGAACAGGTCAAAATCGCGGGTGATGTAGGTGAATTGATCGTTATCGGTTTTGAAGATGATCCGATATTCCTCGCTGCGCTCTCCCAGGCGCTGGTTCTGCGCAAGTTGTACCTCGGGCCATTGCGGGGTAAAATCACTGCCTTCCAGCACAATGGGGTTGGAAGCGCGCCATTCTTCGACCGTGAAGCGACAGGCTTCCTCGTAGACGCGGTAAACGCAATCCTGCACCACCTCGCCGTAGCCGCTGCCCTCGTCCACCGCGTAGGGCGTGCCGCACACTTCGGTGGCCACCGGGGCGGGCTGGTCCGCCTCGCCGGCGTATTTGTAGCCACAGTCAAGGATTTTCGCGTTGGCGGGGACTTTTTCCTTCCAATCCTCTTTTTCCACCGGTCCCAGCACCTCCACCGCAATGACGCGCTGCCAGGAGACATCCTGCACGGTGCCGGTGATTTCCTGGGTGCGGGTCAGCCGCGTGATGCCGATGATCCCGCAGATGCACAGGATCAATGCTAGGATTCCCAGACCAATCCAGGCCAGCAGCGGGACTTTGCGGGCGGTCGGCTGGACGGGCGCGGGCGCAGCAGGTTTGGACAGCGCCGAACCGCATTGGTTGCAATTCAACGCGTTCACCGGATTGAGCGCGCCGCAGGCCGGGCAGGGTTTTTCTTCCTTCTTTTCGCCCTCAAAAGCGCCCACCACCTGGCCAGCTTCGCGTTGTTTGCCTTCCTTCAGATCCCCGCCGCAATTGGTGCATATTTCCGTGCCTGCCGGATTGCGCGCGCCGCAGTAGGCGCAGTGGATGTCTGCGCCAGCTTTGGCTTTTTGGATTTCTGCCTCGTCGGTGATCAGCCCGGCGCCTTCGGTTTGCTCAAATTTGACATCAGCCGGTTGGGCTGCGCCGCAGCCGCTGCAGGTTTTCTGGGGGCCGGGATTGCGAGCGCCACAGTTGGGACAGGTCCATTCCAGTTTGGTGTAGCCAACAGATTTCCGCGCCATCTCTTACCTCTCAGAACTTGGGATTGTTTATATTATAGCCAAAGAATCGGTCATGCGTTCTGGTCGATTTGCTGCAGGATTTCCCAGGTGAAGCGCCGGGCATCCTCCAGCGCGCTGGTTTCGATGTGTTCATGCGTGTCACTGCGTTGGTGCCAGTGGGCGTTGATCCCCGCCTCGGGGACAAATGCGATGGTCAGCGCAACCAACCCGCGGCGTGTGGCCAGCAGCGCATCGGTGTAAGCCAGACCGGGGAGCGATTTGACTTCGATTTCGGGCAGAGCCTGGCTGGCGCGAGCGGCCAGCTCGAGCGCGGCGGGATGGGTGGGATATTTGCGGATCAGGCCGTCGTCCACCACGTAAGTCAGTTTGCCAATCCCCACCTGATCGAGGATGATGAAAACCGCGTCCCGCCCCAACTCGGCGGTGTGCCGTTTGAGAAAATTCTGCATCCCATAGGCGGCGGCCTCTTCGGCGTCGGTGAAGGCCAGCCACACCTCGGTGGTTTGCAGCGGCTCTGCCGCCATGCGCTGTGCCAGTTCGAGCGTCACACCCACCCCTGAGGCATTGTCATTGGCGCCGGGCGAAAGAGGGGTCAGGTCGGCTTGCAGACAAAGGAGCAGGATGAAGCCTTGCACCGGCGCCAGCGCCAAACCAGCCCATTTGGCTTCCGGCCAGTTAAAAATGGCTGCTGCGCCGTAAGTCAACGCGCCGAGCACCAGGCTGGCAAACGCGGCGGCGATGAGCAGGCGGAACAGGCTGACCCAGCCGTCCGTCGAGTAGAAGACCGGCGTGCGGTGGGAATCGATGTGAGCGCACAGCACCACCCGGCGCCGTGTTTCGCCAGCGGGTGGAATCACGCCCACTGCGTTATACCCCGCGCGGGTGGGCAGCAGCCAGCGCATCCAGTTGTTGGTGAAATCGGTCTCGGCGTACATACCCCAGGCGGCCAGCAGGTGCAGCAGCGCCGCCGCGGCCAACGAACTGCGCCCGCCGATCAGCCATACCCACAGCGTGCCGAGCAGCACCGCGCCGAAGGCCAGCGCGTAGGGGCGGTATGTGGAGGGTGAACCGGGCAGGCTTTCGATGCGGGCTTGTTGCGCCCCCAGCCGGTTCATTTGGTCCAGGCAATACTCAGCGGCCAGCCTGCTTTTCGGGCTGCACGACCCGCGCCCGCCGATGGTTTCGCTCAGAGTTTGGATATGTTCCAGTGCTGATGGGGGTGTGGGATTCATAAAAGAATTATACACCGCGGCTGGGCGGCTGGGGAGCAGGCGCAGCCGTTTCTTTATCGCGATCCCGGCAGCCTGGCCAGCATCGGGAAAAGGCAGGCGGTTGCCCGGCTGGGCAGTATGAAAAATCCGTGCGCTGGATTGAACCGGAGTCTGATTGCGCTGAGTTTTCTCCCGCCCATGGTCGCTGAAGGCAGCATCCCAGTTCGGGGGGCAGCCCGGCTGTCCCCTGACAAAACGCTGTTTTGCGCCTTGTCTGGCCCAAATAACCGGTAAATTTTAATCTATCCGGTATAATTGCCCTTCGTGCAATTAAACCTTCTGACCTGGGTGTTGGCTCTTTCACCCGTGCTGGTTGTGCTGGTGCTCATGCTGGGGTTAAAGTGGGGCGGCAGCAAAGCCGGGGCGGTGAGCTGGTTCGTCGCGGTCATCGTGGCGGCGCTTTTCTTCGGCGCCGGCGCGCGCCTGATCGCCTACACCCAGGTCAAAGCGGTGCTGCTGACCATCGATGTGTTGTACATCATCTGGACGGCGCTGCTGCTCTTTCACATCGCCGATGAAGCCGGGGCGGTGCGGGTGATCGGTCAGGCGCTGCCCGCGCTGACTGCCGACCGCACCCTGCAGGGGCTGCTGCTGGGCTGGCTGTTCGCTTCCTTTCTGCAGGGCATGGGCGGGTTCGGCGTGCCGGTGGCGGTGGCCGCGCCCCTGCTGGTGGGGCTGGGCTTCACCCCGGTGCAGGCAGTGCTGATGGCCTGCCTGGGGCACGGCTGGGCGGTCAATTTCGGCTCGCTGGCCACCTCGTTTCAAACGCTGATGGCGGTCACCAATCTGCCCGGCGAATTGCTGGCCCCCGAATCGGCCGTCCTGCTGGGAGTTTCATCATTTGGATGCGGGATGCTGGTGGCGCTGGTCGCCAACGGCTGGAAGGAGATGCTGCGCAAGACCCCGCTGGTGCTGCTGCTCAGCGCGGTGATGGGGATGGCGCAGTACCTGCTGGTCACCAACGGCATTTGGACGCTGGGCGCAACCGGCGGCTCAATTGCCGGGCTGCTGGTGGGCGTGGCACTCACCCGCTTACCGGTATACCGTGGGCAGGCGCAAGATAACCGCGCTGCGGGTGAAAAGCCGCGTTCATTGCTGGTGGCTTTCTCGGCTTATCTGGTGTTGGTGGTGCTGGCTTTTGCGCTCAACCTGATCCCGCCGGTCAACCGGTCGCTGGACTCGATCTTTTTCACCCTGCAATTCCCGGCGCTGAGCACTGCCGGTGGTTTCGCCATCGCCGCAGAGTCCGGGCGCAAAATCAACATCTTCGGTCATCCCGGCGCGATCCTGACCTACGCGTCAGCGATTGCCTATTTCATCTATGCGCGCGCGGGTTACTTCAAAGCTGGAGCGCCGCGGCGCATCCTGGACAAGGTGTCGCGCGGGGCGGTCAACTCCAGCCTGGGCATCGTTTCGATGGTTGGCATGGCGGTGATCATGTCGCACAGCGGGATGACCAACCTGCTGGCTGAAGGGCTGAGCCGCAGCTTTGGCGCGCTGGCTTACCCGGTCATCGCGCCGTTCATTGGCGCGCTGGGCGCGTTCATCACCGGCAGCAACAACAATTCCAATGTGCTGTTTGCCGTGCTGCAGATGCGCACCGCCGAATTGCTCGGGCTGAGCCCCACCTTGATCCTGGCGGCGCAGACGGCCGGCGGCTCGCTGGGCAGCGTCATGGCGCCTGCCAAGGTGATCGTCGGCTGTTCGACGGTTGGGCTGGGCGACCACGAGGGGGTGGTGATGGGGCGCATCCTGATCTACGGCGTGATCCCCATCGCCGTCGTCTCGCTGCTGGCGCTGATCCTGGCGCTGGCTTAAGGATTGGACATGCAAAACTGGCGCAAGAAAAATCGCTTTCCCCTGCAAATGACCGCCCTGTTGGCCGGTCTGCTGACCCCCTTTGGGTTGTTTGCGGCGCTGGAAGCCGGACTGGTCTGGATGGCAGCGTTGATGTTTGCCCTGCTGGCGCTCAGCATGCTCCTGGCGCTGTGGGCCAGTTGAGTCTCAGTCCGCCCAGATGTTCTCGGTGCGCAGGTATTCGCGCACCCGCCGCGCGATCTCGGTGATCACGCGCTGCGAGCGGTCGTGGTGCTCCAGACGGATATTGTCCACATAGAACCACAATTTCAGGTGCATGGCGCTGCCGTCGAAGTCCACATAGATCACTTCGGGATTCTTCCATGCCTCGGTAGGCACCTTGTATTCCACCGGCAGCCAATCGTGAAGCTGCTGCACCAGGTCGTCCAGGCGCGATTCCTGGCGTTCCCAGGGGCGCTCCAGGGAGCGTTTCAGGCTGTTCCATTTGTTGACCAGATTCTCATTGCGCGTCTGCCACACGCGGTGCTGGGAGTCGTTTTCGCTGAAGGTGGCCCAGGGGTCGGGCGTGCGGCTCCAAGCTTCACTGCGCGCGACCAGCTTGCGCAGGTCGTCATCCACGCGGCTGATAAAGCCCTCGCGCAGCTCCCGCATCTCCGCCTGGGTGAAGCCGTGTGTCTCGCGCTGGGAGATGGCGGTGGAGAGATTGGCCAGCGAATTCTCCAGCATCTGAAGCTGGCGGTCGAAGACATCCTCCAGTTTGAGTTTGTGAATGGACTGCTCGTAGCGTTGCGCTTCGTCCAGCAGGCGTTGGCTGGCGGGATCACCTTCGGGCCATGCGGCGGCTTCGCGGCGGTTGTGCGCCACCTGTTCGCGGATCAGCTCAATTTTGGTGGGCAGCTCGGTGGTCAGCACGCAGGGATGCCCGGCAGCGATGCGCTCCAGCGCAGCTTGCACGCGCGGCAGGCTGGCGGCGGCGTTGATCTTCAGGTTGATGTTGGCTTTTTGCTCAACGGTGGGCTTGGTGATGTTGACGATTTTCTCAGTGACCAGCACCTTGTTGGGCATGTAAATGGTCGAGTGGGTATCGAGCGCGTAGAGCTGGGTGGAGCGCAGTCCCAATTTTTCCACCTCGCAGATGGTGCCGTTGTTCAGCTCGATCAGGTCGCCGGTGCGGAAGGGCGATTCGACCATCAGACTCATCCCGCTGAAGATGTTGGAGAGCGTGTCCTGCAGCGCCAGCCCCAGGATTAAGCCGACCAGCCCGGCGCCGACCAGCACCGAGGTGATGTCCACCCCCCAGATGGGCAGGATGATCAGCGTGGCGGTGATGATGATCGCCAGCGGACCGATCAGGTTGAGGATTGGGATGAGGATGTCGTCCAGGCGGGATTCGGTCTTGCGCGCCCAGATGCCGCCGTAGTACAGCACGATGTCCTTCAGCACGCGCCAGATGAGCTGCAGGATCACCAGGGTCAACACGGTGCTGGTGGCGCGGCTGAGGAAAAGGATGATCGCCGGCGGCAGAGGCAGCAATTTCAACGAATTGACAATCCCGTAGGTGACCACCAGATAAAAGAGCGGCTTGCGCAGGATTTCAACGATGATATCCTCGATTTCGCCCGGCATGCGGCGGGTGAGCGCCTTGAGGATGCGGGTGAACAGCAGGTGCACCAGCCCGGCGATGAGCGCCCAGACCAGCGCGGTGGCGATGAAAGCTCCCACAGGCGTGGCGAGGAAGAGCAGCGAATCGGGCAGCAGGATCGATAGGCCGAAGATTGTGAGCATGAAGCACCTCAGCGTTATTTACAATATCAATTATAATAATATATATCTTGTTTGTCCAATTATTGTAAAATTGAAGCCC
>CAZCBJ010000059.1:0-18889 GCA_964496705.1 uncultured Anaerolineaceae bacterium
TCTGGCGCCATAGGCGGCATCTGAGCCAGTCTGTCCAGCTCCTTCAAGGCTGCGGTGCGGGCTTCTGCCGGTAGGTTTACCTTCTCCACCCGTTCCTTCAACTCTGTGAATTCTCTGGTCCAAATATCGCCTTCACCCAATTCGGTTTGAATGGCCTTCATCTGCTCGCGCAAATAAAATTCACGCTGACTGCGATCCACCTCACTTTGCACACGCGTGTGGATTTCATCCTCAAGCTGCAGAACGTCCAATTCCTGAGCAAGCAGCCAATTAACTTTTTTGAGTCGGTGTTGTGGATCGGTGATCAGTAGTAAATCCTGCCGCTCCTTAAATGGCAGAGAAATTGCGGTAGCGACCATATCTGCAAGCCAGCCAGGCTCAGCCACGTTCAACGAGAAAAGGTAAGCCTCCTCGGGCAAGCTTCGATCCAGTTGCACACACCGCTCAAATAGATCTCTTGCCGTTCGCATCAAAGCGTCGGTATGCCGATCAATCTCCCGGGTTTCATCAACGATCCGCACTCGCACCTTATAAAAAGGTTTCAACTGAGTGAACTCGATGGCCTCAACGCGACGCCGTCCTTGAACCAGCGCACTGTTATTGCCATCTGGCAGGTTCAGCAATCGACCCACCGCTATTTCCGTCCCAACCGGAAGGAAATCCTCCGGAGTGGGTTCATCCACCTCACTATCCTTCTGCACCAAAGCGATCATGGTCGAATAGGTGTATTGCGCCTCCTGAATGGCTAATAAATTGGCATTTGGCACAATAAAGATCGGTGAAACCATACGCGGAAAAAGGACAATATCCCGCAATATCAAAACCGGCAGCTCAATATAACCATCCTCATCCGCAGGCGTGTTCGGGATACGGTATAACTCTTCAGTCCTTTGATGGATTGAGTTGGAATAATCTTCAGATGTTTCCTGTCGTGAAAACCAATCTTCTTTCATAGGTAACCAAAACTTGTTATGAGTTAATCTTTCTTTTCGAAAATTGAGGCCAGCATTCTCTGGCGGCAGCTGCCACAAAAAGACTGCCCGCAACTACGATTGCTTCACCATGACAAGCGAGGTGAATTGCTTCGTAAAGAGCGTCCGGTAAGTCTTTTGTTTCCAAAGCGGGTGTCCCAAATGTATGCGCTAATTCTACCAGTTTATTTGCGCTCATCGCGCGAGGATGTGAGGACTGGGTTGCCACAAGCCTGTCGATTCGGGGCAACAATTCGGTGAACATACCGTGAATATCTTTGTCTTCTGAGGCGCCAAAAACCAGGATTACTGGCACCCCGGGCAAATAATCATCAATGGCAATCCGCAGCCGCAAGGCTGAATCTCGGTTATGCGCGGAATCCACAATCACCAGAGGATTGCGGCTGATCACCTCAAATCGACCGGGCCATTTGACTCTTGAAAATCCAGACTGAATATTTTGATCGGAGATTGTGATACCCTCGGCGCGTAAAGTATCCAAAATCGCATAAGCTGTCGCCCCATTTTCAATCTGATGAAACCCTAATAAAGGGATGTGGAAATTGAGTGGGCGCCAGGTATTGCCTTCTGCTCCTTCAATAAAGGCAGTCATCATATCCTGCTGACCGCTAGTCCAGATATAAAAAGACTGACCATCCAGTGAATGGTCTTGGTGAGCATAAAGGAAATCTCGCCCCACCCTAACCATTCGCGAGCCGCGCTCTGCGCAAATTGATTCCAAGACCAACTGCGCTTCTTCTTTTTGTGGTGAAATCACCAACGGTCTGCCTGGCTTAATTATGCCGCCTTTTTCGAAAGCAATTTTAGCCAGTGTATTTCCCAACACATTCATGTGATCCAATGATAGGGACGTGATGGCAGTAACCAACGGTTGAACGATATTGGTCGCATCCAAGCGCCCACCCAGTCCGACCTCAATCACTGCCAGATCGACCTTTTGCTCAGCAAAGTATTGAAAAGCTAGCGCTGTGGTCAATTCGAAAGTGGAGATATTCTCCACCTGGGAGGTTAGCGGTCTAATTTTTTCGACCAGAGAAACCAAATCACCTTTTCCAATCTGAACGCCATCGATTTGGATTCTTTCTGTATACTCTTGTAGGTGTGGCGATGTATAAGAGCCGACCTTATATCCTGCCTCACTCAGTGCACTGGCGGTCATCGCCGAAACTGAACCCTTCCCCTTGGTACCCGCCACATGGATAATCCGATAGTCTTGTTGTGGGTCTCCTAGAAGGCTGGCAAACCTCTCCATACGACCCAGGTTAAACTTTTCTGCCGAATAACGCAGATTACGGGTGAGACTGTGATCCACAAAAGAATATAAAAAATCCAGCGAACGCTGGTAAGATGCTTCTAAATCTTCCATTCCACCTCATTCGTCATAGCAAAGTTGGATTTTACCTGTGCCAGGTTGGAATTGCAAGGGTCAACCCCGAAACCGACCGATTTATAATCAACACTGCTTTACCTATATAATGATGGATATGACAGTTATCGCCATACTCACCTTGCATATCCGTTTACCTGAGTGTAATTCACTTAAAGAAAAGCGCGGTCGCCTCCAGCCGGTCATCCATCGCCTACATCACGAATTTAATCTTTCAGTTGCCGAAGTTGCCCAACAAGACTCATGGAGAGAAGCTGTCATTGCCTGCGCCCTTGTCAGTAATGACTTAAATTTTTCTCAGCGTGTATTATCAGCCATCCCCGTATATTTCTCTGGCCATTGGCCTGACCTTGAGCTATACGACCAAACTTTTGAGTATTTGTAAACGAAGGAGCTTGGAATGAACCTCAATCTAAAGGAAAAAGTTGCGCTGGTTACCGGCGCCAGCCAGGGGTTGGGATACGCCACCGCGTTGTGTCTTGCCCATGAAGGTGCTTTTGTATCCATAAACAGCCGCTCTGAAGAGAACATTAATCGGGCGGCGCAATCCATACGCAATATTACCGGCACTAAATTAATGGCCTTAGCCGGAGATGCAATGGAACCGCAGGTAGCGGAGGTATTGGTTCAAAAGACCGTCGACCATTTTGGCGGCTTGGATATCTTAATTACCAACACCGGTGGGCCTCCACCCGGTAATTTTGAGAATTTCTCAGATATGGATTGGCAATCGGCAATTGAATTATGTTTTCTTAGCCATGTTCGTTTGATCCGAGCTGCCATTCCACACCTTCGAAAATCCTCCTCAGCCTGCGTATTGACGATAACTTCTTATTCTGTCAAACAACCCATTCCCGAATTAATTTTGTCCAACAGCATTCGTTCAGCCACCATTGGCCTCACCAAATCACTTGCGTTGGAACTGGGCGCCGAAGGAATCCGATTCAATTCCATTCTACCCGCCTGGATCGAAACGGGACGTGTTCAGAGCTTGATGAAAAACCGCGCCGAAAAATCCGGCACATCCATAGAGATCGAAATCCAAAAACAAGCCGCCAACACACCTTTGGGGAGGATGGGAACCCCTGAGGAGTTTGCCAATGCGGCTGTGTTCCTGGTATCACCAGCCGCAAGTTATATCACGGGAGTGATGTTGACTGTTGATGGCGGACTCTACAAAGGCACATATTAACAGAATATCGGGTAAAATTAGTCGGATTTATCCATCTTATTTTTTCAAATTTTGGAGCTCATTTGCCATCACCTGCAGAATTAGAAGCCTGTTTGGAACGAATATTATTACGGGTTCAAAAACCAGGTCGATATGTCGGTGGTGAATTAAACCAGATTTCCAAACCCTGGGATAGGATTGAGCTTCACGTTGCGCTGGCTTTTCCCGACATTTATGATATCGGTCTGTCCAATCTGGGGCTGGCCATCTTGTACGAGTCCCTAAATTCAAGACCTGACACCCTGGCCGAGAGGACTTATCTGCCCTGGGTTGACATGGAAGCAGTCATGCGGGAAAACAATTTGCCATTATATTCCCTGGAAAGTAAGCATCCCATCGCAACTTTTGACTTACTCGGTATTTCTCTTCCCTATGAAACCCTTTACACCAACACATTAAATCTCCTGGATCTTGCCAGGATTCCACTTAGCTCCGCCGATCGATCTGACCAGCATCCGATTGTGGTTGCGGGCGGTCACGCTTGCTTCAACCCAGAACCTATGTCTGCTTTCATAGACGCTTTTGTGATCGGCGAAGGTGAAGAGGTTATCCACCAGATCATTGACCACATACTGGCAGCCAAACGGGAAAAAACCACTCGGGCTGAAATCATCAAGGGTCTTAAGAACATCCAGGGGGTATATGTTCCTGTATTGTATGAACCCGAATATTGTGTGGACGGTAGGATTGCCGGCATGCTCCGTCTGGATGGATCTGCGCCTTTGCCTGTAATCAAACGCATTGCCAGTCCCTTACCGCCTGCCCCAACTCATTTTATCGTTCCATCCATAGAGACCGTGCACAACCGTATCTCTGTAGAAATAATGCGCGGCTGCACCAGAGGCTGCCGCTTCTGCCATGCTGGCATGATCACTCGCCCCGTTCGTGAAAGAACCGTATCTGAGATCGTTGACGCCATCGACCTTGCCTTGAAAAACACCGGTTTTGAGGAAATTGCGCTTCTGTCTCTCTCCTCCTCCGACTACAGTCAGATCATCCCACTGGTGGATGCAATCAGCCAGAAGTATACCGGCAGGCATCTCACGATTTCATTACCCTCGCTGCGGATCGAATCGACCTCTGTTGACCTGTTTGAAAAGCTGAAAGGCGCTCGTCAAGGCAGTTTCACACTCGCCCCTGAGGCAGCCACCGAAGGCATGCGCAGGACGATTAATAAATATATCCCCGAAGAACAATTGTTGGAAACCGCCCGCGCGATCTATTCACACGGTTGGCAGACATTAAAACTTTACTTCATGATCGGGCATCCGAATGAAACCCTAGAAGATGTCCAGGAAATCGCATTGCTCTGTAAAAGGGTGCATGCCATCGGGAAGGGATTGATCGGCCGCCGGGCAGCACTGCATGCCAGTGTGAGTACTTTTGTGCCAAAACCTCATACACCCTTTCAATGGGTGGCGGTTGATGATCTCGAAAGTATCACCCGCAAACAGACCTTGTTGATGTCCATGCTGCGCGGTCCAGGCTTAAAATTTAATTGGACTGACCCACAAGAAACTTTATTGGAGGCCTGGTTATCACGTGGGGACAGACGCATGGGCGAGGTGATTCTGCAGGCGTATCGAAATGGCGCGAAATTTGACGCCTGGCAGGATCAATTTTGTCTTTCCGCCTGGATGCAAGCTTTTGAACATTGTGGCATCAACCCGGATTTTTACACTTATCGAGAAAGGCCTCTGAATGAGGTGTTCCCCTGGGACCATATTCATACTGGTGTCAATAAAAAATATCTTTGCGACGAGTATCTCGCCAGTCTGGAAGGCGAGTTGTGCTCCGATTGTCGTGAAAAATGCCATGCATGTGGGATTTTGACCGTGTTTCGAGACTCCTATCCCAAACCAACAACTCGCCATTGGAAATGTCCATCGGCAGAGCCAATCTCTGAAGAGCAAACGATATAAATCACTGAATTATGCGTCGCATCCGCTTGTCCTACTCAAAAACCCAGGCTTTACGCTACACAGGCAACCTGGATATGCAAAAAATATGGGAGCGATTTCTACGGAGATCTGGCTTGCCGCTGGCATATAGCCAGGGTTTTCACCCACAACCAAGAATCAATCAAGCCGCGCCTTTACCTTTGGGAATGCTTTCTCGTTGCGAGATCGTTGACTTTTGGTTGCAAGAAGATATTCCTTTGGCGATGATCTCAACTTCCCTCCAGGCTACCAGCCAACCAGGCATCGAGCTTCATGGTATCGTTCTGATTGATCACCGTGACCCGTCATTACAAACCCAAGTGAAATCGGCTGAATACCTGGCAACATTGTTGACTGACCACCCACCCGCCGCACAGAGTATCGAAATTTACCAGGATAAAATCAAACAACTTTTAGCCGCAACCGAATTGATCCGCATCTGGCGGAAGAAATCCTACGACCTACGCAAATTGGTTATTCATATCGAATTGCAGCCGAAAAACACCCAATCTGTGGGTATAAGGATGCACCTGCGTGTGGGAGAGGGGATGACTGGCAGACCAGAAGAAGTGCTCTCAGCATTGGCTATTGATCCCCATTTGGCGCGAATTGAGCGCCTGGCAATTCATCTCTAGAAATATCTACGAAATGTTCTTCCTGTATAATCAAATATACTCTAGAAAAGGCTCAGGTGTGTGATGGCTCTACTTGTTTCGATTCTTTTGGGCTTTATTCCCATGTTCATCTTCGCAGCCTTTGTATACTGGCTGGATCGCTATGAGAAGGAGCCAAAAATTTTGCTGGGGGTCGCATTCATCTGGGGAGCCATTATTGCCGCACTCGGCGCCTATATCACCAATACTGCATTGGGTATTGGTGTATACATGGTGACCGGGTCAGATATCGCCGCAGATTTTGCTACTGGTTCAGTGATTGCTCCAATCGTGGAAGAAAGCCTGAAAGGGATAGCTGTTTTGATGGTGTTCCTTTTTTTTCGGCGTGAATTTGACTCTGTGCTGGATGGCATGATTTATGCTGGTATCACGGCTTTGGGGTTCGCTGCTACAGAAAATGCGTTTTATATTTTCAACATGGGTTATCAAGAAAATGGATGGTCTGGATTGTGGGGACTGGCCTTTATCCGCATTGTTTTGGTCGGCTGGCAGCATCCATTCTATACAGCCTTCATTGGAATTGGTCTCGCAATGGCACGTTTGAATCGCAACTGGCTGGTTAAGTTGGGAGCGCCGATCATTGGTTGGATCATCGCTGTGATTACTCACAGCTTGCATAACACGATTGCATCACTCCTCGGGCAAGCCTCTTTGATTATCAGCCCGATTCTGGATTGGTCAGGCTGGTTGATTATGCTCGGATTCATCATCTATATGATCTACCGCGAACGCACACTCCTGCGAAAACAATTGGTGGAAGAAGTCAATCTGGGGATCATCACGCCCGTACAATATCACACTGCCTGTTCGGCTTCCGCGAGAAGCTCCAAACAACTGACCGCCTTGACACAAGGCCGTTACCAAAAAACCAACAGGTTTTTTCAGGTCTGTGGCGAACTTGCCCATAAGAAAAACCAATACTTGCGCGTGGGAAACGAAACAGATAATCAACAAATCATACAATCCTTGCGCGAAGAATTGCGAAAATTATCCCCATTCGTCGGATAGCTCTCCCCGGGGCTTCTATGGTAAAATTCGAAAAGTAACTGTCCCTGTAGCTCAGTGGATAGAGCGTTGGCCTCCGGAGCCAGAAACGCGAGTTCGAGTCTCGCCAGGGACGCCAAAAAATGGCTCATTATCAACCAACTAATCTGAACATCTAGCCGGCAAGTTTTAAATCTCCTTATGGCCAATGATCCAATTCCTGATATTGTCATCAGCCGCCTGCCCCGTTATCTACAGACATTAATCCGAATTAAGTCAGATGGGGTTTATACCATCTCATCTCATGACTTGGGCAAGCTGATGGGTATTTCACCCGCGCAGATCCGCAAGGATCTGTCACATTTTGGCGAATTTGGCAAACAGGGAACGGGTTACGATGTAGCTTTCCTGATCCAGATATTACAGGATATTCTTGCTGTAAACCATGTATGGGAAATCGCCCTGATAGGCGCTGGTGATCTGGGGCATGCGATTGCCAGGTATCAGGGATTTACCAATCGCGGTTTCCGGGTGGCGATGGTATTCGACAATGATCCGTCCAAAATTGGCACCCGGATTGGCGAGTATGTCGTGCAGGACATGATTCATTTGGCACACCTCCTTCCTGAAAGGAAAATCATCATCGCCATGCTCACTGTACCGGTGCAGGTAGCTCAAAAGGTCGCCGACGAGTTGGTCGCAGCAGGAATAAGGGCCATTTTGAATTATGCGCCAATAGCATTAACTGTCCCAGCGCATGTGTGGGTTGAAAATATCGATCCTATCATCCAACTTCAACACATGACTTATTATCTGAAAAACAATTTCAAAAGCGCCTTAGGCTAGATATTGGGGAGCGACCTTCTCAAAACTTCACGGTTTGCTAACGCTCGTACAGCCCCCATCGCAGTACATGCCATTGGATTGTCCACCAGGTAAGCGGGGATATTTAAAGCTTTGGTCAGATATTTATCGATGCCGCGCAGTAATGATCCCCCGCCGCACAAAGCCACGCCGCGATCGATGATATCAGAAATTAATTCTGGCGGAGTCTTTTCCAGAACTCGTTTCGCGGTTTGCACAAGTTCTCCTAACGGTTCCTGCAGAGCTTCAACGATGTCATTTGTGCTGAGGTTCACCGGGCGGGGCAAACCGGTGACCTGGTCTTGACCCTGCACTTCCATATACTGCTGATCATCTTGCGGTATAGCTGCGCCAATTCTAATCTTCAACTGCTCAGCGGTAGGCTGACCAATTAAGATACCGAATTTCTTTCGGGTATAGGTTGAGATCGCTTCGTCCATCCGAAGACCGCCGGTCCTTGAGGTTTCTGCCGAAACGACCCCGTTCATTGCCAGAACTGCCGCCTGGTTGGTTCCCCCGCCCAAAAGAATGATCATGTTTCCGGAAGGGGTGTTGATGGGCAGATCAACGCCCAACGCCGCCGCCAACGGTTGCTGCACCAGGAAAACCTCACGGCTTCCCGCTCCAAGACCGGCTTCATGAACCGCCCGCATCTCAACGCTGGTCACACCGTGTGGAATTGTGAGCATAATCTGCGGCCTAAAAATTTGCATTGGACCGCTGACTCGTTTTATCGCATCTTTGAGCAGGTTCTCTGTAATTTCATATTCTGCGATGACGCCATTTTGCATGGGGCGTAGAACTTCGATCGATTCTGGCACTCGCCCGTACATATCTTTTGCTGCCTGTCCCCACTCCACCATTTTCTGTTCTTCCACCACAATGGCTACCACAGTGGGTTCTTGCAGAAGAATCTGGTTTCCTTCAGCAATAACCATATTCATCGTTCCAAGATCAATCCCCAATTCGCGTGAAAAAAGCGCCATGGATTCCCGGTCCCTTCTTTAAAGCCTAAAATCGTTGACTCCGGCCTTGCCGGTAACGCCTGGCAGCATTGATAAATAAATTCGCTCGATTAATTGTTGACCTTAAATTCAACAAAGCGTCATCATCAGAACCCGTTCCGCGGGATAACGCCTCTTCAGCATCTTTGCGAGCGGACTCCACCTTTTGTATATCAATATCCATGACATTGTCGGCGTCATCCGCAAGTATTGTGACTTGATCTGGTTGTACTTCTGCAACCCCACCCGCCACCGCAAATCGCTCTTCACGTCCTTTCAATCGCACTGTGATTACCCCGTATTGCACCGTGGTTAAAACAGGCGAATGATTAGGCAAAATCCCCATTTCTCCATCCGCGCCAAGCAAGATGACTATGTCCACATCATCCGCAAAGACGACCCTTTCTTGAGTCACGATTTCACAACGAATAGCCATTAGGTTTATCGCAATTATATTAGGCTTTTTGCTTTTTCCAGCACATCGTCTATGGTTCCCACCATGTAAAAGGCCTGCTCTGGGATCGCATCATGCTTTCCGTCCAAAATCTCCCGAAATCCACGGACGGTCTCCCGAATGGGCACATACTCACCTTTGACAGGTGAAAATTGCTCCGCAACAAACATCGGTTGAGAAAGAAAGCGTTCGATTTTTCTGGCCCTGCCAACAACCACCCGATCATCCTCACTCAGTTCATCGATCCCCAGGATGGCGATGATATCCTGTAAATCCTTGTATCGTTGCAGCACCCGCTGCACCTCTCGAGCGGTAGTGTAATGTTCAACCCCGACGATATTCGGATCCAAAATTCGCGAGGTCGAGTTGAGCGGATCGACTGCAGGGTACAAAGATTTTTCGGCAATCGATCGCTCCAACGCAATGGTCGCGTCGAGGTGTGTGAAAGTCGCCACCGGGGCTGGGTCTGAATAATCATCTGCCGGTACATACACAGCCTGCATGGAAGTGATCGAACCAGTTTTGGTCGACGTGATGCGTTCCTGCAATTCACCCATCTCGGTGGCAAGAGTCGGTTGATATCCAACCGCTGAAGGCATTCGCCCTAATAGTGCAGACACTTCCGAACCTGACATGGTAAAACGGAAAATATTGTCAATGAAGAGCAGAACATCCATGCTTTGATCACGGAAAAACTCAGCCATGCTTAAGGCGGTCAACGCGACGCGTAAACGCACCCCTGAAGGTTCGTTCATCTGTCCAAAAACCATAACGGTATCTTTCATTACTCCCGATTCTTGCATTTCTCGATAAAGCTGAGTGCCTTCCCGAGTGCGTTCTCCGACACCCGCAAAAACCGATTTACCTTTATGAACTGTCGCAATTGAATGGATGAGCTCTTGAATGACGACCGTTTTCCCGACCCCGGCCCCACCAAATATGCCTGTTTTCCCTCCTTTTGTGAAAGGCGCAATCAGGTCAATAACTTTCAATCCGGTTTCGAAAACTTCCACTTGAGTGGCCTGCTCGTCAAAACGAGGCGCTGGACGGTGAATGGGATAAAAAACATCAGCCTCCACAGGTCCTTTATGGTCAATTGGCCTGCCAAGGACATTAAAAATCCGTCCCAGAGTTGCCGGTCCTACCGGCACTTTGATCGGCGCATAAGTACGCCGCGCCATAATCCCGCGCGGCAATCCATCAGTGCTGTCCATCGCGACACAGCGAACAAGATCATTACCAAGATGTTTTTGAACTTCCAATACCAGCAGTTCTTCTTCCAGAGTGACCACTTCGATGGCTTCATACAATTCGGGCAGATTTCCTCTGGGAAAGGCTATATCCACCACACTGCCAAAAACCTGCGCAACATGCCCGTTATGTTCATTCATCACAAATTGCTCCAAATAAAGATCACAAAGATTTAGACTTCCACTTTTTGCAAAGCTTCAGCCCCCCCGGCAATATCCAGAATATCATTGGTGATGGTCTGCTGGCGAAACTTATTATACTCAAGCTGCAGATAACTCCTCAGCTCTTCTGCGTTCTCGGTTGCATTGTGCATGGTGACCATCCGCGCAGCATGTTCGCTCGCCTGAGAAGATAATATGGACTGATAAATCTGCAATGCCGTAAAACGTGGGACGATTTGATCCAACAGACCACCCTCGTCCGGTTCATAGGTGAAGACTGAATTCGTTTTATTGTGAGTGACATTAAACGAATTAACTCCCGACTTTTCATAAACAACTTCCAATGGAAGCAATTTTCTTACGACCACTTCCTGCTTCACCATGCTGGTGAATTCTGTATAGAACAAAAAAACGCTGTCATACACACCTGAAACATAATCGTCTACCGCCAATTTTCCTATGGCAGACACATCTTTGTAAGTCGGCGGCGATGGGATGCGCATAAACTCGGCAACAACCTTCTTCCTGCGCCGCACCAGCATATCCCTTCCTTTTCTTCCGACAACCACAAAAGATACGGGCTGCGCGATTTGCTGCAAATATTGCAGACAGGTTCTAACCACATTCATATTATATGCGCCAGCCAGACCGCGATCTCCCGTGATCAAGACTGCAAGGATATTCTGAACAACCGGGCGCTGATTCAACAAGGGGTGTATATTATTCGTCCCGGGTTGGCGGGCGAGGTGCACCAAAAGCTTCCACGCCTTTTCAGAATAGGGACGCGAAGCAGCCACTGCCTGCATAGCCCGACGCACTTTACTGGCACTCACCGCTTCGAGAGCGCGGGTTACCTGCGAAATATTTTTTACGCTTCGGATGCGAAGCCGCATTTCACGTGCCGAAGGCATGCTGTTTTCCTTATGCCTCGGGTTTCCATGATAATTGAAACGCCGCCAGTGCGTTGGACAATTTTGTCTCCAGAACCGGTGATAATACCTTCGTGGTGGTAATTTCATTCACGATATCTGGATATGATGTGTCCATGTAATTTAATAATGTTTTTTCCCACATTCGTATCTGGTCCACCGGAATATTATCAATAAAACCGCGTGTACCGGCAAATAAAACAATCACCTGGGCAGCCATATCCATCGGTTGATATTGAGGCTGTTTTAATAGTTCCTGCAACCTTTGCCCGCGGTTAAGCATTGACTGGGTAGCTTTATCCAGATCTGAGCCAAATTGGGCGAAGGCAGCCATTTCCCGAAAAGAGGCCATATCCATACGCAGGCTTCCAGCAACCCGTTTGGTGGCTTTCGTCTGTGCATCACCGCCCACACGAGATACGGAGATACCCACATTAACTGCTGGACGGATGCCGGCGTTGAACAGATTGCCTTCAAGATAAATCTGACCATCAGTGATAGAAATAACATTCGTGGGGACGTAGGCCGAAACATCGCCCAGAAGCGTTTCGATGATAGGCAAGGCGGTCAGAGATCCACCGCTGCCCTTGACCTTGACGATCTTGTGCCCATCCTTTTCGGGGAGCTCATCCAATCCACTCGCAGCATCATGGAAAGCGCGCGGACCGCCATACACCAAGTTGTTGACACTGTCCTTTGCGTATGCCTGTGTGTCCGGGTAAGTCGCCGGCACAATCACAAATTGATCGGCCAATCGTGCAGCCCTCTCCAGCAGTCTTGAATGTAGATAGAACAAGTCACCGGGATATGCCTCGCGCCCGGGAGGACGCCGCAAAAGCAAACTGACCTGCCGATACGCCCAGGCATGCTTGGATAAATCGTCGTAAACAATCAATGCATCCCGGCCTGATTCCATGAATTCTTCACCAATTGCGCAGCCAGCATATGGAGCGATATATTGCAGACCAGCTGCTTCATCCGCTGAAGCCACCACTACGATGGTATGTTCCATCGCACCAAATTGTTCAAATATATTAATTAACCGAGCCACCGCTGCTTTCTTTTGACCGATGGCTACGTAAATGCACAATAAATCCTTACCCCGTTGGTTAATGATTGTATCAACTGCCAGCGCGGTTTTTCCAGTTTGGCGGTCGCCGATAATGAGTTCTCGTTGACCTCGCCCAATGGGGATCATTGCATCAATGGCTTTGATTCCGGTTTGCACCGGAGTGTTGACATCCTGACGCTCCACAACCCCTGCCGCTATCCGTTCAATTGGCCGGAACCGAGTGTAGGTAATGGGTCCTTTGCCATCGACCGGCTCTCCCAATGCGTTCACCGCCCTGCCAATTAATCCATCCCCAACCGGCACCGAGGCAATCCGACCGGTTGAATAAACTTTCGTTCCTTCACGTATCTCATCATAATCACCTAGGATGATGATACCCACGTGATCAACTGCTAGGTTAAATGCAATTCCTTTGACGCCATTCTCAAATTCAACCAACTGATGAGAGCGGACCTTCTGAAGACCCGCAGCTCTGGCAATTCCATCGCCAGCCTCGATCACTACACCCTCTTCGCGCACCTCAACTTTTGTTGTGTATGACGCAATTTTCTGCTGCAGCTCATTGGTTAAATAAGAAATGCTTTCAGACATCCTTCCTCCATACCCAATCGTCCATCGGGTATTTACCTTTCATAACAAATAATAATGCCAGGGAACGGGCAGATTGGAATGATACCAGAAAGACCTAAGGTAGTCCAGTTCATGCAATCCGCGATAGAATTGAAATGGTAAATATCTATCCAGAAAAATATTGAAGTGCCAGACGCAGTCTCGTCTCGACATCCTGTGGGGTATCTCGGGGTATGGATTGGAGTGCTGCTTGGGCTTCCACAACGCTGTATCCCAGTCCGGTTAATGCATCCAACACCTCTGAGTCCACCTCAAAGGCTTGTATGCCTAAAGTTTCCAATCCCCCTTTCACTTTACCTTGCAGATGCAAAAATACTTTTTGAGCCCCTTTCTTGCCAATTCCGGGCACACGGGCAAAAATTTCAGGCTGTTCACTCAATACGGCCCGCCGAATTGCGTCCACCGAGAGAGTGGAAAGAGCCGCCAGAGCTGTCTTGGGTCCAATCCCATTCGCTCCCAGTAAAAGGCCGAAGAACTCCCGTTCTTCCTCCGAGTGAAAACCATACAGGCTCAGTGCATCTTCCCTGACGACCAAATGTGTATATAAAAGAATTCTATCTCCCACGCCGACCGAAGTTCGAAGCAGCACCGGGACATAGATCATGAATCCCACACCGCCCACCTCCACCACAATACTTTCGTCCGATACGGAGAGTATTTCGCCATGTAAAGATGAAATCATGTTCACCTCACTGTCCGGGCTTCCAAATTGGCCTGCCCAGGCGCTGGTTGAATATTTCATATAGCACAACTGCCGCTGCAACTGCGACATTCAATGAATCGCTGCTGCCGATCATCGGGATTCGCACCACCCCGGCGCATGCTGAAAAATGCAACGGCTGTAATCCTTGCCGTTCACTACCCATTAAAAGAATCATGCGATGAGGATAAATGAAATTCTGATAATCCATTTCAGCAGCATCCGATGTGCCGATCAAATCAATATGGTTTTCTACTGCCCAAGTAGAAAAGCTTAAAAATGAACATTCGATAAGCTCAAGGTGAAATATCGACCCCATACTGGAGCGAACTGCCGTTGGGTCATAAGCATCTGTGCAATGGTCCAGTAGAATTATCCCTTTTCCCCCTACTGCATCCAGGGTTCTCATGATAGTTCCCAGATTACCTGGATCAGCAATTGAGTCGAGCGCCACATACATACGTTGTGGGTCATATTCAAGCTCTTCGAGCTTTTTTTCCTTTTGATGGATGACTGCCCCCATACCCTGTGGATGTTCCTTGAGGCTGAAGGATTGCATTACTGACCGACTCACCTCTATGATATCTAAGCCTTGAGCCTGGAAATGATCCGCCAAATGCAACCCATATTCACTTTCGAGTAACTCACGACACAGGATTATGTGGTCAATTTCTGCTCCCGACTGCGCTGCTTCACCTATGATTCGTAAACCTTCCACATAATATTTGCGCTGGGATTCTCGCTCCTTACGTTCACGTAATTTGCGGATGGACTTAATCAATGGATTGGATGGGCTGCTGATCATTCAGTTGCTAGTGTATTCATCCGATAGGTCGAAAGATGACAAATCGCAATCGCCAGTGCGTCAGCAGCATCATCCGGCCGGGGAAGATCAGATAATTGCAGCAATGCTTTCACCATCGATTGCACTTGATGCTTTCCTGCGCCGCCATAACCTGCCACGGCTTGTTTCACCTCAACAGGATTGTATTCTGCCATAGGGATTCCCAGCTCCGCCAGAGTTAATAATGCCACCCCGCGCGCTTGGCCAACAGCCATTGCGGTGGTCACGTTTTTAGAAAAAAATAATTTCTCCACCGCACCATAATCAGGACGGTGGAGAGTTAATACTTGGTTTAATTGGCGATATAGAGACAGTAGACGCAGTTCGAGGGGCTGATTGGCCGGTGTTAGAATCACACCATAAGCAATCGCATGGTACCCTTCAGGTGTTTCAGCCACCACTCCAAAACCGGTTGTCGCCGTTCCTGGGTCAATACCAACCACAAGCATGCTATTTAAGCCGATTCAAGCGCAGCCAACGCCTCCGCGGAAATGCGCAGGTTGGAATACACGCTTTGCACATCATCCATATCTTCGAGCGTCTCAATGGTGCGCATGACCTGCAAGGTCTGATCAACCGCAAGATCCATTTCCTGGTTGGGCAGCATCCGTAGACCGGATTCCTCGGGAGTGTATCCAGCCTTTCGAAGACCATCACTCAGAATTTTGTATACCTCCACCGGCCCAATGATTTCAACCACTTCCACATCTGAGGTGACATCATCTGCACCACACTCAACAGCGATTTCAAACAACTTGTCAAAGTCAATATTGGCAGCAGCGAAAGAGAAATAAGCTGCCCGTGTAAACTGCCAACCAACCGAACCCGCTTCGCCCAGATTTCCTCCCGCGCGCGACAGGGCGTGTCTGACCTCAGCCACGGTTCGATTTCTATTTTCGGTTACACACTCAATCATCAACGCCACCCCGTGAGGCGCATATCCTTCATAAATGATCTCATCAAAAGTGCCTTCCTTGCCTTCACCGGTCGCACGTTTGATTGCCCTTTCAATACTGTCTTTGGGCATATTTTGGGACCGCGCTTTGTCTACCGCCAGGCGTAGCCGAAAATTATTGTCGATATCTCCCCCGCCTGCTCGCGCCGCCATCGAGATTTCGCGCGCCAATTTTGTATACACTTGACCGCGTTTCGCATCGCTCGCGCCTTTCTTCCGTCTGATGGTCGCCCAATGAGAATGACCCGACATGGTTCGTCCTCCTCTAGTGTTCTGGATAAGCAAAGAATAGCAAAATTATACCATGCCAGCCAATCATCAACAGCAAGAAACGCATCTCTGGCATTTGCCTAAAAAATATTCACACAACTAACAAAATTGCAAGCCGCTTTTATTATCTCGCGGGAAACATTGGCAAAAAAAGGATTTATTACTACAATAAATCTTGATTATTACCAAAAACAAACTTACCCCTTATTTACCACATGAAAAATATTCTATCGCTTGCTTTACTGGTTTGCTTTTCATTTTGGATTTTCTTGATTGGTCACGGATTCACCTACTACGTACCAGTTACCACTGGTGAACAACTGCGCGATATTGAAAACCAGGTCACCCAAGATAATAACCTGTTGTTTTTTTTTGAAACTGTAAAAAATGGAGATCCCAATTCTCTGGTTGGCCTGTATTCTGAAAGTATCTTGGCATATAAGATCATCCAACAGCCTGCTCAGAATCCCGGTTTCGTTTCAGAACAAGATGGGGTCGTGACCCAATTCAAGCTTGCCGAAATGTACAACACCATTGGACTTCTTGCTCACAATTATCTGGCTGGGACAAGCTTCTCCTTGTTACAAAAAGGTCAGATTGTATCAGTTGTATTTGGAGATGGATCTATGAGAAATTACCAGGTGACAAAGGTGGAATCCTACCAGGCGCTGTCACCTGATGATCCTTATTCGAATTTTATTAGACAATCTGATTTGTCCAGTGAAGTCATCAGCTCCACCCAACTTTTCGAGCAAACGTATGCACTTGGAAACCAATTAATTTTGCAAACCTGCATAGCCCAAGGAGATGAAGACTCCTGGGGCCGCTTATTTGTGTTTGCTAAACCGGTATCTAAAGGGTTTGTTTGGCAGATCAATTCGGCAAAACACGGCTCGCTATTCGGTTCATCGATTTCCTCACGCGGGTTGGCAGTTTCCGGTAAAAATTAGCATTTTTTATTGAACAACCCCACTGCGCGGCATGGCTACAATGATAAGCCGATGCGTATTCGACTCATACGGCCAACAGGTTACCAATGTCAATCGTTGGTCATCGGATGGCTGAATCCACCGTGAATTATCCAGTCGCGTAGGGAGATCAACATATTTTTCCGGCAAAATGACCTTATTGGTCACCAAATATTCCATATACCTAATACCAGAATACACCTGTATATAATCCCCGTTTTAAGGTCCACCAGACGACGAAACACTTCGCCTTCGGTATTGTGATGACCATTCAAAACAAGATTACCCTCTTCGCCCAATAGGGCTGAGTTATTATGCCACCCTGCCGCATACTCATCCGGGGCTTGCCACTGGTCAAAGTATTGCGCCCCTGATTTCAGAATAGTGAATGTGGCATAGATAATTGGCGCATCTAACTGGATGGCCGGTATGACGATGTGTGTGGGAACGCCTGTGAAATCATCGTCTAGCGCGTTCTTCAGATCACTTTTATTCTCGTGAACCATATCTGGGCTTGGGCTATCTTGAACAAACTCTTTTCCCAGTTGTTCGGGTTTCACAAAAATTGAGTCTGAATGATTGATTGTATCGGATAAAACCATGTTGGGCGCATCGACAGATTTCGCATACTCCACAGGTACCATGTCAATCTTCTCGTCAACCGGCACCAGATAAGGCGCAAACCCTTCATCCGTCGCTGACAACGTCCTTCCCTCAAGAATTTGCCCCAATTCCTGCATAGAGGCGACAAAATCATGAAAACCCCAAAACAATATCAACAGCCCAAGTGCAACAATCATATTTGGTCTGAATTTGATGTCGTTTCGGGGTTTCATTTCAACCTCGCAGGGTTATCTTGAGACCTCCTTACACTGCAGCGGTGATCTCAAGATAACCCTAAGAAAAATTCTGATCAATCTGTGATCTTCCGTCCGATACCCTGTAGGACGATTGCCAGGCCAAGGAATACAAATCCTAAATTTAAGAACATCTTTTGAACAAATCCCATGGCTGGAAGCAAGGGTTGGCTCATATCCGCACCCGTTACCGGGATCAACACATTACCCCCGGCTGCCGGTGGAGGCAGGGTAGGCAGGCTGGAAACAGGGGTTGGAAATTCATCACCCTGGGGGGTTTTTGTGGGATCAGATTGCGGGGTTTTTCCAGGTTTATCAGGCGTACGAGTGGGATCGACGGGTTTGGTCGGCGTGAATGTGAAAGTAGGTTTGGGCGTCGCCGTCGACGGCAGACAAAATTCACCGTTGGTCTGTTGGATCTGGTGTGGTGTGTTATCTACATACCAGGTCACTGTTACCGTGAAGGTACCGAGCGGTGACTTGTGGAACATCAGACTGCTCAGGGCGTCAACAACTCCGCTGCCGGATGAACCATCTGTGGATTCCCACTCAAAACTCACCGGGAAAGGATTGGGATTAACCACTGTCCACTCAATACCATCTAACACACATTCATATAAAATACGCAGTGAGTCGGGCAAAGGGGTGACTGTGGGTGTAAAGGTTGCCGTGCTGGTCGGTGTGGCCGTAAAAGTGGCAGTGTTGGTCGGTGTCGCTGTGGG
>CAZCBJ010000060.1:0-11413 GCA_964496705.1 uncultured Anaerolineaceae bacterium
GAAAAGGATAGCTGGGCTGAGGGTGGAAAAATGCCAATAGGGTATCCGTTTCTCTCAGCCGATTGACCGGGATCGCAAAGCTCATGTGGACAAGCATCCAGACCAAAACGCGGATAAAAAATCGTTTGCGCGCCAGCTTAAAAAGTAAGCGCTGCATATCGGCCTGAGTATAGACGAAAGCCGGTCAGTGTGCAAGAATATTTAAAAAGTCGGTCATTCTCCCTTGTCGAATTGAGGCGCTGAATATAGAATGACTTGCATGAGTGATGATATCACGCCGATCCGCCAACAATATCTGGAAATCAAGCGTCAATATCCGCAAGCCATCCTGTTTTTCCGCCTTGGTGATTTCTACGAGACTTTTGACCGTGACGCGGAAATCACCTCGCGCGAGCTGGATATTGTGCTGACCTCGCGCAATGTGGCCAAAGGGAATCGGGTGCCGATGGCGGGCATTCCTTACCATGCCGTGGAGAATTATCTCTCGCGTTTGATTGAAAAAGGTTATCACGTGGCCATCTGTGAGCAGGTGGGCGACCAGCCCGTGCGGGGTTTATTCCCGCGCGAGGTGGTGCGGGTGGTGACGCCGGGCACCGTTGTGGAACCGGGCATGCTGCCCAGCGACCGCAACAATTACCTGGCCAGCCTGGTGATGCAGGATGAGGCGGCTGGTCTGGCCTACCTCGACATCACCACAGGCGAATTCGCCGCCACTGAATTGCACGATGAAGTCGCCAACAAGGTGCGCGCGGAACTTTCGCGGTTGAATCCGGCGGAGCTGCTGACCCCGGAAGGTGTGCCATTGCCCGATGGAATTCCGGGCTTCTCCACTCAGTGGCCGCTCTACCGGTTTGAAAGCAGTCGGGCTCAGGATGTGTTGAAAAAACACTTTGAGGTCAACACGCTGGACGGCTTTGGGCTGCGCGGGATGGAGTTGGCAATCCGCGCCTGTGGGGCGTTAATTCAATATTTACGCGAGACCCAGCCGGCCTCATTGAAGCTGTTTACAAGCTTGAGCACCTATACGCTGGATGAATTTATGAATCTGGATGCCGCCTCGCGGCGCAACCTTGAGCTGACCGACACCATCCGCTCCGGAGGTGTTCAGGGTTCTCTGCTCAGCGTTCTGGATCACACGGTTACCCCTATGGGCAAGCGCATGATCCAGCAGTGGCTGAATAAACCTTTGCTCAAACTCCAAGCCATTCAATTGCGTCAGGCGGGTGTTCAATGCCTGGTCAACGACGGTATGTTGCGCGCAGAACTGCGCAACGGGCTGCGCAACCTGAATGATCTTGAGCGGCTGACCAACCGCATCTTATCGGGACATGCGCAGCCGCGCGATCTGGTGGCTCTGCGCAGCAGTTTGCGCGTCCTGCCGGTTATTATGGATAATTTTACCCAGCCACCGTCAGCGCTCAAGGAGTTGGTCGAGCGCATTCACCCCTGTACGGAGCAACTGGTATTGCTGGAAACCGCCATCCAGCCTGATCCCCCCGCCACCCTGTCCAATGTCGGCGTCATCCAGCCCGGTTTTTCAGTCGAGCTGGACCAGGTCATGGAAGCCTCCAGCCATGCCCGCGAATGGATTGGCAATCTGGAGGCGGTGGAGCGCGAGCGCACTGGGATCAAATCGCTTAAAGTGGGTTACAACAAGGTGTTTGGGTATTATATTGAAATCACCCACAGCAACACCACCAGCGCACCTCCCGAGTATATTCGCAAACAGACCCTGGTTAACGCGGAACGCTATATCACTCCTGAAATGAAGGAGTATGAAACGCTGGTGTTGAATGCCGAAGAGCGCATTCACGAAATAGAAGTGCGCCTGTTCCATGAGGTGTGCGCCGGGCTGGGGCAGGCAAGTCGGCGCCTGCTGGAAACCGCGCGCAGCCTGGCTGAATTGGATGTGCTGGTTTCGTTGGCTGAAACCGCCGCGCTGTACGGTTATGTCTGCCCGCAGGTCAGCGCGGATACGCTGCTGGATATACGCGATGGGCGTCATCCGGTGGTGGAGCGCGGCCTGCGTGGGGAAAAATTTATCCCGAATGACACCGTGTTCGAAGAAGGCGAGATCGTGCGCATCATCACCGGGCCGAATATGAGCGGTAAATCCACCTTTTTGCGCCAGACAGCCTTGATTGTTTTAATGGCACAGATGGGCAGCTTCGTCCCGGCTTCATCGGCGCAGATTGGGCTGGTGGACCGCATTTTCACCCGCATCGGCGCTCAAGATGAAATCCATGCCGGTCATTCCACCTTCATGGTAGAAATGATTGAGGCGGCCAACATCCTGCACCATGCCTCCGGCCGCAGCCTGTTGATCCTGGACGAAATTGGGAGAGGCACCAGCACCTATGATGGGGTTTCCATCGCCTGGGCGGTGGTCGAGTTCATTCACAACCATCCCAAGCTGCGCGCACGCACCCTGTTTGCCACGCATTACCATGAGCTGACCCAATTGTCGGATTTGCTGCCAGGGGTGCGCAATTACAACGTGGCGGTCAGTGAATCCGAAAACCGAGTGATTTTCCTACATAAAATTATTCCTGGCGGGGCAGACCGCTCCTATGGCATTCATGTCGCCCAGTTGGCCGGACTGCCCGCGCCGGTCGTGCAGCGTGCGACACAAATTCTTCAGACGCTCGAGGCATCTTCTGGTAAGGCGGTGCGCGTCAATCCGATGACAGTGCAGCAGATGGTCTTGTTCCCGGAGACAAACCCCTTGTTGGATGAGCTGCGCGGTCTGGATATCAATACCTTGTCGCCGATTGAGGCGCTCAACCGGCTGTATGAATGGAAACGGAAGTATCTGGATACCTGAGAGTTATTTGAGCAGCATCAGGCTCATGGCAGGTATGGTCAGTTCCAATTGACTGGCTGAAGCTGAAAAGGTCGAGCCGCTCAGAAGATCGCGGCAGACGCAGGACTCGGCCAGTCCGAGTGAGGCTGTTGAGACTGTCAGCTTCTGTTGGTCGCGGCTGGCGTTGATCACGCCCAGTACCGTCGATCCTGGCAGCGCGCGGGTAAAGGCGTAGCAGCCTTTGGCTTCGTCCAGCGCCAGCCGGCGGTAATCCCCAAGCCGCAAAACATCCTCCTGGCCGCGGATTTGAGCCAGTTTTTGATACCAGCTCCACAGCTCATGGTTCCAGACGTTTGCATCCCAGGGAAAGGTTCCGCGGCAGTCGGGGTCTTTGCCCCCACTCAGCCCGATCTCGTCGCCGTAGTAGATGGCGGGAAGGCCGGGATAGCTGAACAGGAAAGCATTGGCCAGTTTCACCCGTTGCTGGTCGAAATTGAAGTGGGTCAGGATGCGTTCGGTATCGTGACTGCCCAGCAGGTTATACATGGCGTACACATTTTCGCGCGGATACACGGACAATAATTCCTCCACCCGGTTGGCAAAGGCTGTCAGGCTCATCTGACCGCCCAGCAGTCCCAGGATGGCTTCACGCAGCGGGTAATTCATCAGTCCGTCAAACGTGCGGTCTCCAACCCAGCGCGGCGAGACGTTCCAGATTTCACCTAGTATGTAAGCGTCCGGATTGGCCTGATGAACCACGTGGCGGAATTCCGCCCAAAAATCATCATCGTCGATCTCATTGGGAACGTCCAACCGCCAGCCGTCAGCGCCTTGCCCAATCCAGTAACGGGCGACATTCAGAAGGTATTTGCGGACAGGCGGATGATCGGTATTGAACTTGGGCAGGCTCTTAATTTTCCACCAGCCGAGGTAATCTTTCGCGTCGCCGGGCGCATAGGCGTCGATGGGGAATTTCTTGACATGGAACCAATCGCGATAGGGGGAGGTTTCCTGGTTTTCCAGCAGATCATTGAAGGCAAAGAATCCTCGTCCGCAATGGTTGAACACACCATCCAGGATGATACGCACACCCCGCGTATGAGCGGCATGGATCAACGAGTGGAACTCCTGGAGTGTACCCAGTTTCGGGTCGATGGTCAGATAATCGCTGGCGTTGTAGCGGTGGTTGGAGGAGGCCAAAAAGATCGGCGTCAGGTAGATGGCATTGATACCCACATCCGCCAAATAATCGAGATGCTGGATTATTCCGCGCAGGTCGCCGCCTTGAAAATTGGTGCGGGTGGGTGGCGCGCTCCACGGGGATACATTCGGCGGATCATTTTCCTGATCGCCGTTGGCAAAACGGTCGGGGAATATCTGGTAAAAAACACTGTTTTGAACCCAGGATGGGACGGTCATGTGGCGGCTCCAGTGGTCAAGAATGGGGTGATTGCAGCAAGGCAAGCAGCTTTTCGGGCTGACCGGCGAAGGTCGCGCGCGGCAGTCGGGACTGTGTGATGGCGGTCAACGTGTCGGTCAGCACCTGGTTGACCGGTGTGTCAATCCCGAGCTGCCGGCCAATGCGCACCACGGCACCGTTGAGGTAATCCACCTCGCTTAGACCTGATCCGCTGGCAAGATCGATATGGAAGGAAGGCATCTTGGACCCGCGTCCTTTGCCCAGCGAGCGGAGCAACAATGGTCGGCTAAGTTTTTCTGGCAATCGGGTGACCAGCCAGACCAGCAGTCGCACCGGCGTGGCGGGCAGATCTACCACTGGCAGGTTCGAGGCGCGCATCACGGCCAGGGTTTCCTGAAGCATGCGCACTTCCAGGTGGTAAAGATCGGGATGGGCGTAAATCTGAGACGGCGGCAGGTCAAGGATGGCTGAGGATGCGTTGGCGAGCAGGTTGGTCAGCATCTTCGACCATTTCATGGCTTCCGGATTGGTGAAGGCTTGGGCTTTCAGACCGGCTGCCTGGAAGGCGCGCAGCACGTCCGGCGCTTTGGCATGTCCCAGAGCGATGCCGGTTCCGCGCATTTTTTCTACGACAATGTCGCCTGCAGCGCGGCGGCCTATCGCACTGGTCACGGTGGCAGCGATCACCCGCTCCGCTCCAAAAGCAGCAGTCAGCTTTGCCTCGTTTTCTACACCGTTTTGCAAGCAGACGAAAGGCGGAAGCTGGTCAGCGTAAGGCTGCAGGCTCTTGATCAGCGCGTCGGTATGATAAGCTTTGACGGCTAGAATCGACACATCGTAGGTCGACTGGGCAAGCGCTTCCCCAATGGACTCATTCACCTGGGGATGCGGAAGAAAATACGTCTGATCCTTCAGTGTCAGACGAAGACCGTTTTCACGCAGAGCTGCGGCGGCTCCTGGCTGCTCGACGAAAACCACTTGTTGACCGGCTAAAGCAAGGCTGCCGCCGATGTAGGTGCCGATGGCGCCAGCGCCGAAGCATAAAAAATTCAATTTTGGTATCTGTGTTTGTATCATGAAGAGAATCTGCACCTGTAATGAATTAACCGTCTGCCCACCCGCGCGCGCCATTCAGAAATACCGCAGCGGGCATGGGCTTTTTCCCCGCCGGTTGAACTTCATCGAATACCAGACAACCCTGCATGCAGGCCACCGCGGGCAGCTTGTGGATGACCAGTCGGCTTCCCGGGGCGAAATTGCCTTCTATGGCATGCGCACGCAATATTTTTAAGGGAGCGGATTGCCAGTCCATGTAAACCCCCGGCCAGGGGTCATAGGCGCGCACGCGGCGCGCCAGCGTGTGAGCGTCCAGATTGAAATCCAGTGCGCCGTCCGTTTTGGTCAGCATCGGCGCGTAGGTAGCCAGGAATTCATCCTGGGGCTGGGGAGTCAAGTCGCCATTAATGTACGCGGGGAGCGTTTCGATGAGCAACTGCGCGCCCATTTCTGCAAGACGCGCCCCCAAGCTGGCGGCTGTGTCTTCGGGGTGGATGGCTTCAGACCGGCGCGCGAGAAGTGGACCGGTGTCCACCCCTGCATCCAGGCGTATGATGGAAACACCGCTGCTTTCATCGCCGGCAGCGATGGCAGCTTGGATGGGTGCTGCGCCCCGCCAACGCGGCAGGTAGGAGGCATGCACGTTCAGACAGCCAAAGCGCGGCAAAGCGAGGACGTTCTGGCGCAGAATTTTGCCAAAAGCGGCCACGACAATCAAGTCTGGCTGCCAGGCTTCAAGTTGCTCAAAGACGCCTGGATCCTTCATGCGGTTGGGTTGGATGATGGGTAAGCCAAGCTGCTGGGCAAGCATTTTGACGGGGGGAGGGGTGAGTGTGTTCCCGCGCCCTGCCGGACGGTCAGGCTGGGTAACGACCCCCACAACCAGATAGTGCGTTGCCAGTTTACGAAGACTGGGCAGGGCATATTCTGGCGAGCCCATGAAAACCATCTGAATTCCCATACCGGCGATTTTAACATACCAGCGCCAGAATGACTCTTGATTGACAGATTTAATAGGCTCAATTGGTTGTACTTTTAACAGAATTGTGTAAAATATGAAGGTATTATTAATTTATCAGCCAGGAGGCATCTATGAGCGAGCAGTTTCCAGCATCTGAGATTAGCAGCGACGATCGACTATGGGCACTTCTGTCCTATATTCTGTCGCCCATCGTTCCTATCATCATCCTTCTGATGGAGGATAAGAAAAACCGCCCCTTCCTAAAGGCGCACTATGTTCAGGCGTTGGTCTGGGGTGTTTTGGGCGTCGTGGTCAATGGCCTTCTATCCTTGATCATTGTGGGTTGTTTTACCTCGGTCGCCTACCTGGTAATCACCATTATCTGGGCGATCAAAGCCAACAAGGGCGAATACGTCACCATCCCGGTCATCACCAATTTCGTCAAGAACCAGGGCTGGGCGTAAGCTTTTCGCACCTTCAACATCCGCTTAGCAGCGTGACATATCGAGCAGACCTCTTGGGTGTGTTATATTTACGACCCAGGAGGTCTGCGGTTTATTTGACAGTGGGTACCTGACACCATGTTTTGCCCTCAATGCGGAACCCGAAATATTGTTGAAGCCCGTTTTTGCAAGGAATGCGGTAAGGAGCTTCCACAAATCTCCCAAGCATTGGAGCAACCTTCCTCCGACGTTATGCCGCAAGGCATTACGTCAGGTGAACCTGAACGCTCCTGGTGGCAAAATCTGGCGCCCGACTGGCGTGCCGCCCTGCTGGTCACCCTGGTCATCTTTGTATTGGGCCTGGTGGGGGACCTAGTTCCCGGACTTGGATTTCTGATCAGTGTGCCGTTTCTGGTATTGGTTTATTATCTGCAAGGCGTGCTGACCGGGCGGTTTGCCCGCCAGCATCCCGTGTACCAGGGAAAAAGATATTTTCTACTGGGGGCGCGTTCCGGCTTGTGGACCAGCGTGGTGTTTGGCATCCTGTTCACGCTGACCGCGCTGGCCATTCAATACACGTTCACTCTTGGCACGGCGCTGGCATTGATCCCGATCATCATCTCGCAAAGCCTGATGGATATTGTGCTGAATGTCAGCTTTGCAGCGTTGGGCGCCTGGCTGTATAAAATGCTGGGCGGTACACGGATGATTCTGGTCTCTATCGGAGTGGTGGGCTGCGGCACCATCCTGGCATTGGGGCTGGTACTGGGGGTGCTTGCGCTGCTGGCATATCTTGGATTTCTGGTTTTTAAAGACATTTTCAACACCGCTGGATTTTTCTCTCAGGCACTGGCAGTTCTAACTTTGATTCGATAAATTATGGACGCAAATTTAAATTACCGCTATGCCACCGAATACCGCAACTTAATCATCACCACTATCCTGGTGGTGGCTGTGTTGGCGTTTACCGCCACCATGTCTTTTGGCACATTGATGCTGGTCATCCTGGGTTTGGTGGTGTTGAATTACATCGTCATTCGCATCCAGATTGAGGGTTTCAAGCGCAGCGCAGTGGCGGTCACGGTTGATCAATATCCGGAGGTGCATGCGGTTGTAGAAAAATGTCGGCAATTTGTGCCCATTCCTGAAAACACACAAGTTTATATCATTTTCAGCCCAAAGTTGAACGCTTTTGCGATGGGCATGGGCAAGCCCTATGCAATTGTCCTCCATTCTGCGTTGGTGGAAGCACTGGATGCAGAAGAGCTGGCTACGGTGATCGGACACGAGATGGGGCACATCCATTTCGGGCACACTACGCTGTTGACCTTCATTGGCGTGTTGGGCAATCAGACGCTGGGCATACCCCTCTTGGGCGATTTGATTCGTTATGCCTTCCTTTTCTGGTCGCGCGCCACCGAGTTCACCAGCGACCGGGCTGGATTGGTGGCAGGTGGCAGGCTGGATAAAGCCATCAGCACGGAGGTCAAACTGGCCGTCGGACCCGAGTTGGCGCGAAAAATCAACATGCGCGCACTGGAACGGCAGGCCGCCGAAACCCGCACCAATTTCCTTTCGCAATTGGGTGAGATGCAATCTACCCATCCCATGCTCACCAGCCGGCTGCAAAAAATGCGCGAGTTTGCTTTCTCGGATCTTTATCAGCGTTTACGACCGGATGCAGTCTTAATCGAGCCAGGTCTGGCAGATGAGTCATCCGATGGAGGGCTGGTTTGCCCGAAGTGCCAGCGCGGGCTGGTTGATGCGGACGCAAAATACTGTCACTACTGCGGAAATCCTTTGCGGGGTAAGCGTATCTGCCTTCTTTGCAACACCGAACTGGAGATGGACTGGAAAGTCTGCCCCAAGTGCGGACAATCGACCCCACAATGATGGAATCAGGCCGCTTGGGTGCAACCATTGGCTTTCCTTTTCGTATTTAATTACAGAAAAGGAGAACCACAATGACTGAACAATCCAATCCACCTTCTGAAGTCCTCCAGGCGGCACCCGCAGGGATCAGCTCAGAGGAACGCACCTGGGCGATGCTGGCTCACCTCACGGTGATGATCAACTTGTTCACCGGTTTTTGGGGGCCAATTGCTGCCTTGATCATCTATCTGGTGTATAAAGACAAATCCCGTTACATAGCATACCATTCCATGCAATCCTTCCTCATCCAGTTGATCGGATGGGTGGGCGGCGGATTGATCATTGCGCTCACCTGGGTGGTGACGGTGATGCTCTCGTTTGTGCTGGTAGGGCTGTTCCTGATTCCTTTTGCCATCCTGATCAGCTTCCTGCCGGTGATTATCGCCATCTATGCGGTGATCGCAGCAGTGGAAACCAGCCAGGGCAAGGACTTCCGTTACTGGTTGGTGGGCGACTGGACTCGCGGCACGTACACCAGTTAGCAAACTTTTTGCAAAAAAATCCCCTCCGCGTGGAGGGGATTTTTGATTTAGACGGTCAGCGCAACCTCAGCCGGCTGATAGAATTGGCGGTTATACAATTCTGCATACAGCCCGCCGGCTGTGAGCAGTTCTCTGTGAGTGCCGCGTTCGATGATTTCACCGCGGTCGATGACCAGCACGATGTCGGCGTTGCGCACGGTGGACAGGCGGTGGGCGATGACGAAGCTGGTGCGCCCTTTGAGCAGTTGTTTCAGAGCTTTCTGGATTAACACCTCGGTCTGGGTATCGATGCTGGCAGTGGCTTCATCGAGGATGACGATGCGCGGATCGGCCAGGATGGCGCGGGCGATTGAAATCAACTGGCGTTGACCCTGGCTGAGCAGCTTGCCGCGCTCGCCAACCTGAGTTTGGTAACCTTCGGGAAGGCGGGCGATGAAATCATGCGCATAGGCGGCTTTAGTGGCTGTCATCACCTCATCTTCACTGGCATCCAGGCGACCGTAGCGTATGTTCTCCAGGATGCTGCCGGAAAACAGAAACGGCTCCTGGGTGACAATGCCCATCTGCGAACGCAAACTCTTCTGGGTGTACGCGCGCACGTTCTGACCATCAATCAGCACTTCACCAAAACTGGTGTCGTACAGGCGCGGGATCAGGCTGACCAGAAACGCATGAGCAGATTGACCAATGTGGTCTTCCCGGCACCGGTGGGGCCCACAATGGCAACTGTGCTGCCCGGAGGAGCGGTAAATGAAATTTCATCCAAAACTGCGTCAGATTCATAGCTAAAAGTAACCCGCTTGAATTCGACATTACCCATGATGGGCTGGGCTTTCACCGCTTCAGGCGCATCTTGGATGGCTGGCTGCATATCCAGCAACTCAAATACCCGTTCTGCGCCGGCGAAGGCGGATTGAGAGGTGGTCCACATCTGAGCCACCATTTGCAACGGGCGGAAGAAGTTCTGCACGTATTGCAGGAATGCCACCACCACACCCACGCTCAACTGACCGTTGATGACCAGCAATCCGCCCAGGGCTGCCACCAGCGCCATGTCCAGGGTGCTGAGCAAGTCCATGGTGGGCATGAAGGCCGACGTGACAGCAGTGGCGCTGACGTTCGCGTCGCGGTTAGCCGCGTTGCGCTCGGTGAAGCGCCGCACATTGGCTTCGGTGCGGTTGAATGCCTGGGCAACCTTTACACCGCCCAATTCTTCTTCCAGGTCGGCGGAAACATCTCCGATGGTGGTGCGCGTTTTCCGGAAGGCGTTGCGGGCGATCCCCGAAAAAATTTTGGTTGAATACAGCAGCACGGGCAGCATGATCAATACCGCCAATGCCAACTGCCAGTTGACCAGCAGCATGGCAATCACAATCCCCACCAGGGCAAAGACCGCCCCGACCATTTGAACGAGTGCCTGGGAGAAAAATGAATTGATCGTGTCAATATCATTGACCAGGCGGCTCATCAGGTCGCCGGCTTGCTTGCTTTCTAGATATTGCAGCGAAAGGGATTCAATTTTGTCAAATACGCGCGCGCGCAGGTCTGCGAGGAGTTCCTGGGCGGCTTTACCGATGAGGAAACCTTGATATCGGCTGGTAATCATGCCCAGCAGGTATATGGCAGCCAGCGCCAGCATGATCCCCGCCAGACCAGAACTGTTTGACTGTGAAATGAAACGATCAATCGCCACGCCAATCAGGAAGGGCGAAGCACCCTGCGTGGCTGCGTTGATCAGCGTTAATAACAACGAGAGGATGATCACCCTTTTATAGGGGAGAGCCATTTTCAACAGGCGGATGAAAACTTGCCCACGGTTGCGCGCTTTTTCGTCCTGCTCAGCCAGTCTTCTCCAACCACCACCGGGTCCGTGCATTATGACATCTCCTTTTCCACCGCTTCGAGCCATTCAGCATGTTCTTCGAATTGCGATTCCAATATTTCCACATAAGTCTCGCAGCATTTCATCAAATCAGCATGTTTTCCAATGCCGATGAGTTGTCCCTGATCAATCAACAGGATCAGGTCGGCGTTGCGCACCGAACTGATACGCTGGGCGATGATGAAGGTGGTGCGTCCCTGGCGCAAATGCTCCAGTGCTTGTTGAATTTTGTATTCCGTCTCGGCGTCCACCGAGGAGGTGCTGTCATCCATGATGAGGATGCGCGGGTTCATCAGCAGGGCGCGGGCGATGGCGATGCGCTGCTTTTGCCCGCCAGATAAGCCCACCCCGCGCTCACCGATCAGGGTGTCATACTGTTTTTCCATTTCGATTATGAAATCGTGCGCCTGGGCAGCTTTGGCAGCCGCAATAAT
>CAZCBJ010000060.1:11423-18881 GCA_964496705.1 uncultured Anaerolineaceae bacterium
CGTAGGCGATATTCTCGCGGATCGTGCCGGAGAAGAGGGTGGTATCCTGCAGGACGATGCCAGTTTGCGAGCGTAGGCTTTTTACCCTCACATCGCGCACATCCATCCCATCCACCGTTATGCGCCCAGAAGTGACGTCATAGAAGCGTGGGATTAAATTGATCACCGAGGATTTCCCAGAACCGGTGCGCCCCAGAATGGCAACGGTTTGGTTGGGTTCCACCTGAAAAGAGACTTCGTGCAAGATGTCTGTTTCACCGCCGGCATAACGAAATGACACATTTTCAAAGGTCACCCTGCCTTGCAGTGGTGGCAGGTCGATTGCGTCCGGTTTATCGTGCACATCCAGTTCTGCATCCATCACCTCGTACAGCCGCTGGGCAGAAGCCTCAGCCCGCGAAAGCGAAGAGCCGATGAAACCGAGCATGAAAATGGGCATCAAAAAGAAGCCTTGATAACTGGAGAAAGCGACCAGCTCCCCCAGGGTCAGCCTGCCACCTATCACCTGCAATCCGCCCACCCAGGTGACGCCCACCACGCCCAGGTTGGCGATGAAGAAGACCATGGGGAAAAAGGTTGTGAACAGGCGCACCAGGTTGATGTTTTGCCCCAGAAAGTCATCGTTGCGTTCTTTAAAACGGCTTTTTTCATAATCTTCGCGAGCGAAGGCTTTGACTACGCGGATGCCGGCAAGATTTTCCTGCAGCACGGTGTTGAGCAGGCCCAGTTTCTGTTGCACCTGCAGCGATAACGGCATGACCTGGCGCACGAAGGTTAAGAACAACACCAGGATGAACGGCACCATCAGGAGAAAGATCAAGGTGAGCAGCCAGTTCATTGAAAAAAGGATCACCAATGTGCCAATCAACAAGAGCACAGCAGAAACCATCTGCAATAAGCCGTTGCCGGTGAACATACGCACCATCTCAACATCCGAGGTCATGCGGGTCATCAGTTTGCCGGTTTGCGCCTGGTCGTGATAAGTGAAGCTGAGTTTTTGAAGTTTCTCAAATATTGTGTTGCGTATTTCATAAGCCACTCCCTGAGACGTCACCTCGGAAAGATAACCCTGCAAAAAAGTGAACAGGCCGCGACCCAGGGCAACTGCCACCAGCAAAGCTGCCACAATCCAGATGGCGTTCATGTTCTTCGCGGAAATGCCGTCGTCAATCAGTTGGCGCAGTAGCTGGGGGGCGTTCAGGTTGGCGATATTGACCAATAAAAGGCTGACGAAGGCACCGAGGGCAGTTTTCCAGTAATGGCGCATATAAATAAAGGTTCGTTGAATCGATTTCATTTTCCCTCTTCCTTTGTGGGCTGTGAAATGACTTTGTTGAGGATGGCCAGGCCGCGCTCCAGCTCTTGCATCTCCGTTTCATCCAGGCTGCCCAGCTTTTGGTCCAGGCGGGAGAGTAATTGCTGCTCACACTCTGCGAGTATCTCTTGACCCAGGGGAGTGATCTCCACACGAATTTTGCGGCGGTCATGAGATTCGGGAATTCTGAGCAGCCAACCGCGTTGCTCCAGTGTGTCCACTGAATTGGACATGGTGGCCAGCGTAACCGCTTGCCACTCAGCCAGTTCGCTCAGGCTGGCTGGCTGTCGGGCGAGCATGTGCAGGATGCGAAAATGGGGATGGGCGACCGTGCCGCTGAGGCAGCGGATTTCAGGGGCCAGCGTCTTGAAAATGCCGGGGATCAGGCAAACAACCTGCCTGGCCAGATCATGCTTATTACTCATTTGATTAGCACTCCTAATAATTAGCCGGGCTAATTATATGCCAACCCTAATCATTGTCAAGTGCTTGCTTGATCATCATAACAATCCAAGAGGGTGTGAAAAATTCTACGGGTTGTGTTATAAATCAGCGCGTGGAGCGTTTCCTAAAAAACGATCAGGCAAATGATGAATTGGCAAAGGCCGGGGCTGCCCGCGCTCTTGGGAATGAAGGCAGATCCCGGGTGCATGCCCGCCGTGCAGCTGGCTGGGTGATCCGCGCATATTTTCAAGCCCGCGGACTCCCCTTCAGTCCGGCCGAAAGCGCTCACCATCTGCTGCAACGGCTGGCTGTGATGGACGGATTACCTGAGGAGGCGCACCGCGCTGCCGAACATCTGACCCTGCGCGTGGATGAGCATTTCAACCTGCCGCAGGGGATTGACTTAATCCAACAGACCATGCGTCTCGCGGAGGCTCTGGATCAACTTGATAATAAATGACCAGGAAAACAATATGACAGAAGAGAAGCTCATTAAGGTTTATGGCACCATGTGGTGTGGTGACACGCGGCGCTCGCGCGCATTCCTGAATAAGCACCAAATTCCTTACCAGTGGATCGATATCAACAGCGATCCAGAAGCCTGCAAATTTGTGGAAAAGACCAACCGCGGTTTCCGCAGTGTGCCGACCATCGTATTCCCGGATGGAAGCATCCTGGTGGAACCCAGCGATCGGGAACTGGGTTTGAAACTCGGGATCGGTTGAGGCAGGTGTGTAAACGGCTAGCGTATTTTACGCATCAGCCAGACCAGAAAAGCCCCCACAAACAGACTGAGTGAAAAAACCAAAAAAGCCAGCGTGCGGGGACGCTGTTCGAGAACGACGGTTGGTTGGGTGATTAACCGGCGGCCTAGACGCTGGATAAATTCAGGAGCGGGTTGAATCTCAGGTAAAGAAAGCGCCAGCTGATTTTCCAGCAATTCAAGATCGCCCGCGAGATCTGATGGTTGACCGGTCATCTCAAGATTCCTCTTCCACAGGATAAATAATCAATCCCACCGTGCCTGGACCAAGGTTGGCGGCCACCGGTATGGCCAGATCAGTTTGAACCACCTCGCTGATGTTGAACATCCCGAGAATTTTCTGCGTCAGAGTCTGCGCGGCTTCCGCATCGGCTGCATGGACGACGGCGATGTTGACGCGCAAATTACCGACTGATTGGCGGGCAAGCTCGACGATATGTTCCAGTGAGCGCTGCCGGGTGCGCACCTTGTCACCCATCTGTAGCAACCCATCGCGCAAGAGGATGATCGGCTTGACGCGCAGCATGGAAGTGATGGCGGACTGCAGTGCATTGACCCTGCCATTCATACGGGCGAATTCCAACGTGTCGAGCGTGAAGATCACCGTCAGCTGGTCGCGCATGCGGCGTAGCCTGGCCAGGATATCCTCCATGGATTTCCCGGCGCGCTCCATCAGGCGGGCTTCACGGCACATGAACGCCTCCGCGGCTGAACCGGCGCCTGAATCGAAAGCGAACACTTTGATCTCATCCTTCATCTCTTCTGCCGCCAGTTTAACCGTTGCAAAAGTGCCTGACATTTTGCTGCCGAGATGGATGGAGAGGATCGAATCCTGCGGGGTGGCGATGCTGCGGTAAAAATCCACAATCTGTCCGGGGGACGGCAAGCTGGTATGTGGTATCTGTCCAGTCTCCTTGACCAGTTGGTAGAATTTCTGGCTGTCGATGTCCCGCCCCTGCAAATAGGTGATATCACCGAAAGTGATGCGCAAGGGCAACACGTGGATTTCATATTTTTCCAACCATCCGGTGGGGTAATCCGCGCCTCCATCTGTGACGATTCTTAACATTTTCAACTCTCCCGGTAGCCTTCCTGGCTGCTGATCTCGCCGCGCAAAGTCAGGATGGTGCGGTGATACAGGCTTTTGACCGCGCCCTCACTGCGCCCCATGATCACGGCGATCTCTGCATTTGACAGATGGTCGACGTACTTCAAGATGATCAATTGCTGGCGTTCTGGGCTGAGTTTTCGAATGGCTTTGATCAGCCGGTCCTGTTCCTGGGATTTCACCACTATCTGTTCAGGATGTTCGCCAGAACGGCTGAGGTGAGTGTGATCTTCCAGAGGAACCTCATGTTTGCGGCTGTTATCCCTGTGCCAGTTTGCCACCAGGTTATGCGCGATGCGATATAACCAGGCTGAAAAAGGCACGCCGATGCTGCGATAATTCCCGATATGCCCCAGGGCGCGGTGGAACACACGAGCGGTCAAGTCTTCAGCGTCCAATGGGCTGCCAGTCCGATAAAATATATAGTTGTAAATGCGCGAAACATAGCGTTCGTACAGGACGCTGAAGGCTTCCTGGTCGCCTTGAATCGCTTTTTCCAGGACAGCAAGTTCGTCAATGTCTTTCATCAACGCAGCGTCCTATCAGGGATAACCCCAATGTAGACATGGAGTTTCGCTGGAAAAAAATGCATGATCAATTACTGGTTTTCCATCGCAGCCTTTACCGCAGCGTAAGCATCCACGATGCCAGCGCCAACAGCATTGGCGGTGTCTTGACCGGTCAGACAGGAAGGCAGGCTGCCCTGATAGGGGATAACCGTTTTCCGCAGGATTTGCTCGGTGCGATCGATATCGCCGATCAGGTTGGGATTGGCTGACCACATCAGGGCGACTACACCCACGATATGCGGGCCGGCCATGGAGGTGCCGCTGGAGAATGAATAACTGCTGCCGGGAAAAGCGGAGAGGATGCCCTCACCCGGCGCGCTGATGTCCGGTTTCGTGCGCTGACTGCCGTCCACTTCCACCGGCCCGATGCTGCTGAAAGCAGCTCGCTCGCTCCGACTGTCCACCGCGCCCACGCTAAACACCTCATCATAAATAGCAATTGGGTCTTGAACGGAGCCGCAACCAGAATATCCTGAGTTTCCAGTGGAGGCTACCACAAAGATGCCTGCATGGCGTAAAGCGCTAACCGCCGGTTGCAGCACCTGCGGGTCGCATCCTTCAACCCAGGGGCAGCCCCAGGAATTATTCAGCACATTCGCGCCCAGGCTGGGATTGCCATCCATGAACGGATCACCCACCTGGGGGAACGGGGCCAGCATGAACTGCAGGCAATCCAGATACAGCGCTGGATTGCCCAGATTACGGGCTAAATTGACACAGCCAATCCAGCTTGCGCCTGGCGCCACGCCTACATTGGCTCCCAGAATGGTGCCGAGGGTGTGAGTACCGTGGCCGTTCGTGTCTTGGGGTTGAGTCGTTCCGAACCAGGGATCATACCAATTGAAATCGTCTCCTCCGTTGGAACCGCGATAACGATCCGCGAATTCTGGGTGGTCAGCCTGTACACCGGTGTCCGAATTTCCCACCAGGATGCCCTGCCCGGTGACGCCCAATTCGGACCATACTTTATCGGCGCCGATCAGGGTCAAATTCCACTGCGGTTCGGTGGGCGCCAGGTTGCTGCCCATCACCTGAGGAATCGAGGCCGGCAGCGGACGAAGTCTGGGGCTGTCCAATACGCGGTCCACATCCTTGCGGGTATTCAGCCACAATCGCAAGAGCGGGCTGGCATTGATTTCTAAAGCGTTCACCAGATAATAAGGGCGGTATTCGATTCCGAAACGGTCCAACGTTTTGCGTAGGTCAGCCTGGGTCTCTTCGGCATGAGCCACCAGGCTTTGATACACAAAGTCGCGCCTTTGATCGGCGTCTTGAATGTTTTCCGCACTGGAGACATCCGCCTGATCCTTGAGGATGACAAACAGCCGTTCGCCAGATAGCCCAACCTGGCCCCACAGCATGAAGGCAACCAGACCAAAAATGGCAACTCCCACTGCCCCGGCGCGGGAGATCCATGCCAGCGGCTTTGCCTGCTCGATGACCTGCTTCCAGAGCGCATATACAAGAATACTCAACAAACTGAGCCCGAGGGCGACGGCGACGGAAACCAACACCGTTTTGCCCGTCCAGCCCATCAATTCGCCCTGGCTCATGGCGATGACCGCCATGAGCTCATCTGCATCCACCCAGATCAAAGATAAACTCAGCGGTAATCCCACCAGCAGGGAGACTGCCGGAAGGTTGGCGTGCCTGCTTTGCTGCCCGACCCGGCTGGCAAGCACGGCTGGCCAACCCAGGAGCAGGATAGCGGGCGGAAGCACCCATTCATTGCCGTTTTGCGCCATACTGGCAGTCAGGATGGCCAGGGCGGCGCTGGCAGCCAGACCGTCCAGCAGAAAAGCACCCGGCGAAAGATCCTGGTTTTCCTGCGAAGACGGATAAACAAAAGTTTGCATGCTCAGAGCGAAGGACAGACCGGCAAGCAGCCCCAGCACGAGACCCAATGATATGTCGCTGAGGGAACCCAATGCACCCCAGAAAATCCATGGAATTGCCAACAGTCCGGAGGTCAGGATTGCCAGACTGACGCCTTGCGGGGTAAATATCCTGCGAAATGAAGTGGTCTGCCCGGACTTGTGGCGCGTCCAAAAAAGCAACCCCGCCAGGTAGATGACCAGCGCGGCGATTTGGATCAACGCTGCGCCTTGTGAGTCAGTCAGCTTGAGCAAGCGAGCGGGGAACATCAACAACGCCAGGAAGGATAAAGCGAAAAACAGGCGAAAGTAACCGCATGTAACCGGCTTTCGGAAAGTCAACACAATCAGTCCCAGCGGCACCAACAGGTAGATAGCAAAACCCAGGCTAACAGCCCAACGAAGGTCCTGCATGCCCAAAGACCCTTCGAAGATTGTCTGGCCCAATGACCAGTTGATGAGCAAACTGACCGCACCTCCGCTCCAGATCCACAGCAGGGACAAAATGAATATGATCCAGAAGGTGCAGCCCCGGCTTTGGGATACAGGTGGTTTGATGGTCAATGCTTCATCTGGCTCAGCGTTGGTCATATCACAAATTGCCCGTTCTCGTACAGCAATTGATCGTCGGCATAAATTTTCCCGCCTTCGCGCAGGTCGCAGATCATATCCCAATGGATGGCGGAGTGGTTCTGGCTGCCCGATTCTGGATAACCGTTGCCCAAGGCCATGTGGAAGCTGCCACCAATTTTTTCATCGTACAGAATCTCGCGAGTGAAGCGTGTGATGCCCATGTTGGTCCCGATGGCGAATTCGCCCACATAGCGGGCGCCCTCATCGGTGTCCAACTGTTTCAGAAGGAAATCTTCGTTCTTCTCCGCGCTGGCCTTGACCACCTTGCCTTTTTCAAACCACAAACGAATGCCGGTCACCTCGCGACCGCCTTCGATGGCAGGGTAGGAGAAATACACTGTCCCTTCCACACTGTCCTCCACTGGACCGGTGAAAATTTCACCGTCGGGAACGTTGTAATGGCAATCGCAATTGATAAATTTGCGCCCGCGGACGGATAATTTCAGGTCGGTCTCTTTGCCGACCACATGGATTTCGTGCTTATCCTTTAGCCAGTCGATGATATTTTGCTGACGGGCGGAAAAATTACGCCAATATCCCACCGGATCATCCATGTTGGGCATGCAAGCCTGATAGACGAAGTCTTCGAACTCGCTAAGGCTCATTTCTGCATCCATGGCGTGCGCCTGGGTGGGGAAGAGGGTCACCGTCCACTTAAGCTCCCCGCGCGCTGCCCGTTCCATATAGGTTCGAAAAATTTGCTCATAGGCGCGGCTGCGCAGCACCATTTTTTGCGGGTCGATACGCGAAAG
>CAZCBJ010000061.1:0-18851 GCA_964496705.1 uncultured Anaerolineaceae bacterium
ATTTATAAGTTATATTATGTTATTCGCGCATCTAGCCATCAGTTAAACACAATCTCACCCGTGTACATGCCCATCGAACACGAAAACGGGATCACCGTGCCCGGTTTCTGGGGAGGGATGGCGATGACCGCCTCCCCGGTGGGCTCCAGCATGCGCTCCACCTTCAAGGCCGGGATGACAAAGGCCAGACTGCAGGAATAAACGTCCTTCGACACCAGCTTCAGGGTAACCGGCACCCCCGCTTTGGCCGCCACCCGCTCAGGAACATAGCCGCTGTTTTTAACCTGGATGGTGACCAGCTCCTCTCCGCCTTCCGATGAAGACGGTAAAGAATCTGGCTGCTGCGCCTGGATGGGCGCTGGACGGTTGAACCAACGCTCAAACGCCAGCGGCGAGCCGATCAGATTCAACCCGCTATTAATGGTGACCAACGCCAGGAGCAGGATCACCACCGCAACAAGGCGATTGAAATATTTTTCCACAGCCGCGCCCAGACGCGTGGCCAGATAAGCCACAGCAAAGAACACCGGGCTGGTGCCCAAAGTGAAAGCGAACATCAGCGCCGCTCCACGCAGCGCATCGCCGCTGGCGATGGCCGCCGCCATCATCGCCTGCGTGATCCCGCAGGGGATCAACACGGTCAGCGCCCCCAGGAATACTGGCGAAAACCAGGCGGCGCTTTTTTGCGAGGTCCGGCGGATATAGCGAGTTATAAAACGCGGCGGTTCAATGACAAAATAACGAAAGATGGGGTGGACATTCAACAAACGCAGCGCGCTCCCCACCATGAAAATCCCCACCGCGATCAGTAACACCGCCCGCCCTAGCGGACTGAGCTGGATGTATGAGCCAACCCAGCCGAGCAAAAAACCCAGCAAGGTGTATGCCGCCAATTTGGCAGACAGGAAAAGAAAGATGGGCAGCGCCAGTTTTGGGTGCGCTTTCGCTTGTCGGCCAGAGAAAACCGCCCCTTCAACCTGCTGCGCCAGCGAGCTGGCCAGCAAGCCGCCCTGCACAGCCAGACAGCTTAAACCTCCCGTGGTCAACCCAGTGAAAAATGCTGCTATCAACTCAAGCATCACAGCCTCCATTTTACTTTTTACTTTCCATCGCAATTATTTATATTTCAGATTATAATAGTCTTATTATTAATATTCTACCATGCTGTCAACAGCCCGACAAGTGTAGTCAAGCCGCTGCCAGCGCGGTATAACCCAGCAAGGAAAAACGAACCATGCCTGAAACTCCTGACACGAAAATCATCACCCTGCCGATCACCGGCATGACCTGCGCCAATTGCGTCGCGACGGTGGAGCGCAATCTCAAGCGTGTTCACGGGGTGGAGACCGCCATTGTGAATCTCTCATCCGAGCGGGCTACGGTCACCTACCACCCCGACCTGACCAACCTCGAAACCATCAAGGCGCGCGTCGAGCGGGCCGGGTACGGCATCGCCACCGGCGAAGCCGACCTGGTTTTCGAGCGCCTCGCGGATAACAACGACGCCCGCCGCCTGGAAAATGCCCTGCGCAGCCTGCCCGGCGTGCTTACGGTTTCGGTATCGCTGGTGACAGAAAGCGCCCGGGTGGAATACATTCCCACCCTGATCAGCCAGAACGAGCTGCGCCAGGCTTCTCGCGCAGCCGGCTTCAAAGCGCTGGAGATGGGCGGAGAAGTTGAAGACGCCGAAGAGCTCGCCCGCCAGCGTGAGATCAACCAGCAGCGGCGCTACCTGATCATCGGCCTGGTCCTCACCGTGCCGCTGTTCATCCTCTCCATGCTCAACGACCTGGGCGCCTTCCCGATGGCAATCTCTCACGCGCCCTGGATGAAATGGATCATGTTCGCCCTCGCCACCCCGGTGCAGTTTTACGTCGGGCGGCAATATTACAGCGGTGCTTTCAAATCGCTGCGCAGCGGCTCAGCCAATATGGATGTGCTGGTGGCGCTGGGCACCTCAGCCGCCTACTTCTACTCGCTGCCGGTGACTTTCGGGCTGCTCTCCGGGCATGTCTACTTTGAAACTGCCGCGGTGATCATCACGCTCATAAAACTGGGCAAGTTCCTCGAAGCCCGCGCCAAAGGCCGCACCAGTGAAGCAATGAAGAAACTGATGGGCTTGCGCGCGAAGAGCGCGCGTGTGCTGCGCGATGGTCTGGAGGTGGATGTGCCATTCGAGGATGTTCGCGTTGGCGACCTGGTCATCGTGCGTCCCGGTGAAAAAATTCCGGTCGACGGCGTGGTCGTGGAAGGCCGCTCGTCGGTGGACGAATCGATGCTGACCGGTGAATCCATGCCGGTGGAAAAAGGTCCGGGCGACCAGGTGATCGGTGCGACGCTCAACAAACTTGGCTCGCTCAGGTTTGAGGCCACCCGGGTGGGCAAAGAGACCGCCCTGGCGCAGATCATCCGCCTGGTGGAGGAAGCGCAGGCCAGCAAAGCGCCCATTCAGAAGCTGGTGGACCGCATTTCTGCCGTTTTCGTCCCGGTGGTGGTGGCGGTCAGCCTGCTGACCTTCCTGGCCTGGTTGCTCTTCGGCCCGCCCCTGCCAATCAACGCCGACATCTCCGTTTTCACCCGCGCATTGATCAAGATGGTGGCGGTGCTGGTCATCGCCTGTCCGTGCGCTATGGGTCTGGCCACCCCCACCGCGGTGATGGTGGGCACCGGTAAAGGCGCGGAACTGGGCATATTACTGAAAAGCAGCGAAGCGCTGGAAAAAGCCGGGCGCATCACCAGCGTCGTGCTGGATAAAACCGGCACCATCACCCGCGGACAGCCAGCCGTGACCGACCTGTTCGCTTTCGAGTACGACGCGGATGAAGTGCTGCGGCTGGCCGCCGCGGTTGAAAAGGGCAGCGAACATCCACTGGGCGAAGCCATCAGCGCAGAAGCCGGCGAGCACGAGCTGGTGCTCCCCCAGGCTGCAGGATTCCAGGCTGTCGCTGGTCATGGCGTAGAAGCCGAGGTGGAGGGACGCCGGGTGGTGGTGGGCAGCCCGCGGATGATGCAGCAGCGCGGGCTCAGCCTGAATGCGGCTGAGCAGCGCATCCAGCAACTGCAGCAGGAAGGTAAAACCGCAGTGCTGGTGGCAGTGGAAGATCGCCTGGCGGGTCTGATCGGCATCGCCGACACGCTCAAGGAAGGCTCCGTTGAAGCGATCGAGCAACTGCATCGCATGGGTCTGAAGGTGACCATGATCACCGGCGACAACCTCGGCACAGCCCAGGCTATCGCGTCCCAGGTGGGGGTGGACAACGTGCTGGCAGAGGTGCTGCCCGGTGACAAAGCTGCCCAGGTGAAGCAATTGCAGGCTGCCGGTCAGGTGACCGCCATGGTCGGGGACGGCATCAACGATGCGCCCGCGCTGGCTCAGGCCGACGTGGGCATCGCCATCGGCACCGGCACAGACATAGCCATCGCCTCGGCGCCAGTGGTGTTGATCAGCGGCGACCTGCGCGGCGTTGCGCGGGCCATCTCCCTTTCGCGCCGCACGCTGCGCACGATCAAGCAAAACCTGTTCTGGGCCTTCGTCTACAACATCATCCTCATCCCGGTTGCCGCCCTGGGATACCTCAATCCCATGCTCGCCGCCGCCGCCATGGCCTTTTCCAGTGTATTCGTGGTCAGCAACAGCCTGCGCTTGCGCAAGTTCAAACCTTAATTTTACTCAATCAGATCGGAGACTCGAATGAAATCACATTTCTCGTTCATGAAATTTTCCGGGCTCATGCTCCTGGCGGTATTCCTGCTTAGCGCTTGCAGCCCATCATCTGCCCCGGCTGGGGCCTCTTTCGCCCAGATTCCGGCTGGCAGAGCCTATGCGGAAGGCGAGGAGATCTACTTCTCGCATACCGAAACCTCAGACGCAGCCATTGCGGAAACCTTGACCCAAATGATGGATTCGCCGGTGCTGCACGTCCCTTCCCTGGCACAAGCCCCAGAATCCATGCTGGCAGATGTATACGTCTTTGAAAATGGTGTGAAAGGCAAAGGCCCTTTGGGATTTCAGCCGGATGTGTTCGACAACCCACCCGGCACGCCCGGTTATTCACCGCTGCGCATGGTCATTCTGGCCAAATGGAAGGACAACGCGCAGCCGCGTGAATTGAAATCTGTTCTCGAAATTCAACAGGCCGAAAGCCAGGGCGAATTGTCCACCACCCGCAGCGGCGTGGTGGTCAACATGCCGTTCATGGTTTGGAAAGATGGAAAACGGTAGTCTGATCTGCCCGGATATCATGGAGCAGAAAAGATGACCGCGGCACCTGCCGGTTGTCTTCACTGACCCGTTCATACACATACCAGGCTTCCTCGTCGCTGGCTGCCGAAAGGGTGCGCTGATCGCCCATTCAGCTTACCGCTTCGAGTTGATTACCTGCGCATGTGCCCTGGCAGCGGAATCAAAACAGGAAAATGGACGATTCAAGCTATTCGCGGGTAGAATAGCTTCGTATTCTTCCGTTTTGCATCCCCACGATCTGTGTGGGAATCTCATCTTCATCACTTTCTCAGAGGCTTGCATGATTCCATCCCATCGCTATCGCCAAATTCATCTCGATTTCCACACCGGGCCGCAGTGCGCGGATGTGGGCGTCAATTTCAACATTCAGACCTTCGTGGAAACGCTGCAGAGCGGGCAGGTCAACCAGATCAACATTTTCGGACGCTGCCACCACGGCTATTCCTATTATCCGACCCGCATCGGCGAGATGCACCCCAATCTGAAATTTGACCTGCTCGGTCAGATGATCGAAGGATTGCACAAAGCCGACATCCTGTGCCCGATCTACATGACCGTCAAGTGGGACGACCTGGCCGGCATCCGCCACCCCGAATGGGTCTGCGTGAATCGGCAGGGCAATATGGTCATGCGCCCACCGCTCTCCGGAAGCTGGGGTTGGACCACCATGGATGTGACCAGCCCTTACGCCGATTACCTGGCCGCCCAGATTGACGAGTTGTTCGACCGCTACGGCAGCGAAGTGGACGGCATCTGGTTTGACATCTGCTTCCCCGTCCCCAACTATTCGCCAACCGCCCAGGAAAAAATGGTTATAGCTGGCGTCAACGTGGAGGACGAGGAAGCCGTCCTGCGCTACTGGCGCGAGCAAGACCTGGCCTTTTTCGAGCGCATGTCTGCCCTGGTGCGCGCGCGCAGCCAGAAGGCATTCATCTTCTACAACGGCACCGTCACCCCGCAAATGGGCGAGATGCTCCCATATCTGACCCATTTCGAGGTGGAAAGCCTGCCCACGTCCGGCGGAGCCTGGGGGTACATGCACTTTCCTGTGGTCGGGCGCCAGGCGCGCACCTACGGGCGCGAGGTGATCGGCATGACCGGGCGCTTCCACCGCTCATGGAGCGATTTCGGCGGTCTGAAGACCTCCGATCAACTGGATTACGAATGCGGCACCATCCTGGCTGCCGGGGCGCGCATCTGCGTCGGCGACCAGCTCCACCCCAGCGGTGCCCTCGACCCGGCGGTGTACCGCATGATCGGTCGCTCCTACAGCCGGGTGAAAGCCTTGGAACCCTGGCTGGAGGGGGCTGTCCCGGCGGCGGAGGTGGGCATCCTGGCGCTGGGCGAGCCTTCCGAGAAGAAACACGGCATCGGCGTCCACTCGGCGGACGCTGAGGGCGCCGCCCAGGTGCTGCTTGAGTCCGGCATTCAATTCGATGTCATTGATCATCTGGCCGACCTGAGCCGCTATGCGGCGCTGATCCTGCCGCACGGCGCCGTCCTGGACGCAGCCTGGCAGTCCCGATTGACGGATTACCTGCAAAAAGGCGGCAAGATGGTGCTCAGCGGGACGGCCGCGCTGGATGCGACCACCGGCGAATTCATGCTGCCGGGCGTCCCGGTGGAATTCCTCGGTGAAGCCCCCACCATCCCATGCTATCTGCGCCCGGATTACAGCCTGGCGGCGGGCAGCGAGCTTGCCAGCGATTACGGTTATGTTTTCTACCAGCAGGCCTACCGTGTCAAAGCGCTGCCTGGCGCCGAAGCCCACGGCGACATCTGCCGCGCGCTGTTCAACCGCACCTGGGAGCACTACACCGGTCACCAGCACGCTCCCTGCGGCGAGTCGCTGGGCGCGCCGTTGGCGGTGCAGCGGGACAATCTGCTGTATTTCGCCGCGCCCTTGTTCAGCGGATTCCGCGATGACGATTACTGGGCTTACCGCGAGATGGCGCTCAACGCGCTGCGCGGCTTCCTGCCCCAGGCGCTGCTCATCCCTTCCGCGCCGGGCTGGGTGGAATTCAGCCTTCACCGCCAGAGCAGGCTGGCTCACCGCCCGGAGCGCCGCATCGTGCACATCGTCGCCTATCACCCGCGGCGCTCCTTCCAGAGCGTGCCGCATGTTGACCGCGGCGCATTGACCGCCGGGTTGAGCTTTCAGTTGCGCCTGGACGGCTTTGAACCCCACCGTGTTTACCTGGCGCCGCAAGGCACACCGCTGGAATTTTCCACACGGGACGGCTACCTGCAGGTGGCACTGCCGCCGCTCGGCATCCACAGCGTGGTGGTCGTAGAATAAGAACGGAGGTTGACATGTTGAAAAGCGAGCATTTTGAGTTGAGGGAGCTGGCCGAGGGTGTTTACGCCGCCATCGCCGACCCGCTGGGCGCGGCCTTCTGCAACGCGGGGATCATTGACCTGGGCGGATTGACGCTGGTCTTTGATTCTTTTGACGTGCCGCAGCCAGCCGAGGAAATGAGCGGGATGGTGCGGCAGCTCACCGGCCGCCCGGCGGATTTTCTGATCATCAGCCACTGGCACGGCGACCACTGGGGCGGCAGCCAGGCATTCGGCGAGGCGGTCATGCTCTCCACCCACGAGTGCCGCCGTCAGATGGGTCTGATGATCAAGGACATTCAAGCCCTGGCCGCCGACCCCTCCGAGATGAAGGAAATGCTGCGCCAATTCGAACAGGCTTACGAAAAAGAGCCGAACCCGGCGCAGAAAGAAATGATCCACCGCCGGATCGTGCGCCTGCGCTACACGCTCGAATCGTTGCCCACCCTGCGCGCCCGCCTGCCAGAGCAAACCTTTGACGGCGAGATGGTTTTTCACGGCGCAAAGCGCAGCGCGCGGTTGGAATCGCTGGGCTTCGCCCACTCGCGCGGCGATGCGCGCTTGATCCTGCCTGATGACGGGATCGTCTTCTGCGGCGACCTGCTCTTCGCCGGCCGGCAGCCCTTCCTCGGTTCCGCCCACCTGCGCACCTGGAAGAAACAGATCGACAGCCTGGTGCGGCTGAATGCCAGCAGCTACGTCCCGGGACACGGCCCGCTGGGCGGCGTGAACGAGCTGGCCATGGAACTGGCCTATCTCGAATGGGCTGAGGGCGCGGTGGTCGAAGCCCGCGCTGCCGGAAAATCGCTGGAGGATGTGCTCAACCTGCCGCTGCCGCAGGCGTTTGCCGCCTGGCCGGATAGCGCGCGAATCAGCGAAGGCAACGCGCGTTGGCTGTTCGCGCGGGCAAAGAAATGATTTTTATGGTTTAATTGCCTCTGGCAGCCGCCCCCAGCAATCCTGAGATGCGCGGTGAGCGCCACCCACTTAAACTTGAGGAGTTCAGCATGCTACAGTCCATCATGACCCAACCCGGTGTGATCGAGTTCCGCAACATCCCCAAACCCGAGCCGGCCGATGACGAAGTGCTCGTCCAGATGAAACGCATCGGTGTGTGCGGATCGGACATCCATGTCTTCCACGGTCAACATCCCTACACCAGCTACCCCATCGTCCAGGGACACGAGGTCAGCGGGCTGGTGGCGGGCTGGGGCAGGAACGTCAGCGGTTTCAGCGCGGGCGACGTGGTCACTTTCATGCCCCAGGTGGTCTGCGGTGAGTGCTATCCCTGCACCCACGGCAACTACCATATCTGCGACAACCTCAAGGTGATGGGATTCCAAACCGACGGCGCCGGGCAGGAATTCTTCCCGGTCAAAGCCGACCTGGTGCTGAAGATGCCGCCGGAGGTGAACGCTGACCAGGCCGCCATGATCGAGCCGGTCTCAGTGGCGGTGCATGCCGTGCGACGCGGCGGCGAGGTGCGCGGCAAGAACGTGCTGGTGCTGGGCGCCGGCACCATCGGCAGCCTGACCGCCCAGGTGGCCAAAGCGCTGGGAGCGCGAGCGGTGATGGCCACCGACATCAACGAGTACAAGATTCGCAAGGTAATCGAATGCGGCGTGGATTTTGCCGCCAACACCCAGTCCGAAACCCTGGGCGACGCCATCCAGCGCGCTTTCGGACCCGACAAGGCTGACCTGATCCTCGAATGTGTCGGCTCGGAGACGACCATCACCCAGGCGGTGGCCAACGCGCGCAAAGGCACCACCATCGTCGTGGTCGGCGTGTTCGGTAAAAAGCCATTGGTGGACCTCGGCCTGGTGCAAGACCGCGAGCTGAGCCTGGTCGGCACGCTGATGTATCAAAAGAACGATTATCTCACCGCCGTCGAACTGGTGGCGGGGGGTAAAATTGCGCTGGACAAAATGATCACCCGCCGCTTCGCCTTCCGCGACTACCTCAAAGCCTATCACTTCATCGAAAACGCCAAAGGCAATACCCTCAAGGTGATGGTGGAATTGTAAAAAATAAACCACCCTGCGCCTGACGCGGGGTATGATAAACTTTAAGCAAGTTTACCAACACAACATCCAAAACAACCTGCTGGGAGGAACGTGCCATGACCGAGCGTAAGACATATCCGGTGGACATTGCGGGGGTGCACCGCGAGCTGCGCCTGTTTGAGATCAAGCCGGGGCTGCGCATCGCGATCCTGAATATCCTGGGGGACACCGAGCTGGTGCAGGCCTGCGCCAAAGCGCTGGCCGAGAAGCTGATGCGGGTGGAATACGATGTGCTGGTCACCGCGGAAACCAAGAGCATCCCGCTGGCGCACGCGCTGTCGGTGGAGACGGGCAAGCTGTATGTGATCCTGCGCAAGACCTACAAGCCCTACATGGGCGCCGCGCTGCAAGCCGAGACGCTTTCCATCACCACCGGCGAGTCGCAGACGCTGTATCTGGACGAAAAGGACCGCGTCCTGATGAACGGCAAGAAAGTGGTCATCCTGGACGATGTGATCAGCACCGGCTCCACGCTGCAGGGCATGCGCCTGATCATCAGCCGTTCAGGGGCTGAGATTGTGGCCGAGTGCGCCATCTTCACCGAGGGCGAGCGCGCCAAATGGCGGGATGTGATCGCGCTGGGGCATCTGCCGGTCTTTACGGATTGAGGAGCGTGAGTCGGGTTGGGTGATGCGTGATTTGTCTTTCCAATCCCGAATCAAAGTTCCCGAATCTCGTTGGCTACTGAAACGAATCAACCACCAGGCGCGAAGGCGCCGAGACATCTTCACATTCCGGCGACCCGCCGATGGGGCGGCCATTGGGGTCCTGGACGAGCAGGCGCAGCGCGCCGGGATGCCCGGGAAGGGTCACTTCAAGCACCAATGCGTCCAGCGTTGCGGCAGTGCACCAGTTGGACCAGGCAAAAGCCGCCTCGGTAATGGAATCGGCAGCCGGATCGAGAAGCAGTGCCGGGGCCTCGCCGGCGGCGGTGGAAAACTCAACCGGCAGTTGCCAGTCATTCTGGTTGTAGAGGCTGATCTGCGGTACACCCTGCAGCGTGCAGGGCTGCTCACCAAAGTTGGCGAGCTGGACGGCGCCAGTGATCATCCTGCCGCCCGCGTTCCAGCTCAGGCTAGCGGACAGGTCGCTCAGGCGGCATTTCCCACCCGGCGCGGGGATGGACTGGGCGGGCGGGCTGGACAGCGGCGTGCGCACGAACGGGCCAGACTGCTCGGGCAAAGCGCACGAGCCGAGGAGCATGAGAAGAAAATAAACGCTGCGATGAATTTTCTTCACGGGGATGAAATGGATGAAAAAGATAAAAGGGATAGAAGAAACAGAGAAAAGAAATTTCGTTGGTTTCGTTTATTCAAGATTTTGGTGATTTTCTTCTACCACGCAACCCCTTCAAAATCAGCCATGGCGCACCCGATGGCGGAAAAGGTTTTCTCAAACTGGTCGAGGGGGTATTCCTCGGTGCAGCCGATGACGAAACGCCCGCCCGGCGCGCCCTCCCACATCAGGTTGATCGTGTAAGCGTAGATTTCTTCCTCGCTGGAGAGAAAGAGGTTGCCGGGAAAGTTGACCCACACCACCTTGTCCGGCCAGGCGGCTTTGGCCTCTGCCACACTCAGGTCGCCCATCGGCGGCGGGGTGAAGGCTTCGATGATGGGCAGGTCGGTCTGCGCCAGCAGCTTATGCAGCGGGCGGTTGGAGCCGTCGTAATGGGCGATGGGATATTTTCCGGCGGCGCGCAGCACGGGCATCACGCGCGCATACACCGGCAGACAGACCTGGGAAAAGTGGCGCGGCGAAATGAATTTGCCAGAAACGTTGTCGCCAAACCAGATCACCTCGGCGGGGCTGCCAGCAGCCAGCTCAATTTGGCGGTCGTAGTGCTGGTCGAGGGCATCCAGCAGCGCATCAAAGCCCGCGCGATCCTCGTACAACCCATCCGCCAAACCGGCAATCCCGGTCCACGCCACCAGCAGGGTCATAATCGGGATGGGCATGATCTCGCCGATGACGAAACCCTTGTCGCCCATTTCACGCTCAGCCTCCAGCCACGGCTCATAATCCGGCTCGAAGGTGGTGTGGCGGAAGAAATATTCAGCAGCAGGGTAATCTTTGGGTCCGGTGATGAAATATTTCTGGATCCAGCGGCTGTGATAGGTGGGATCCAGGCGCGCTTCTTCGGTGAGCGTGCCGTAAGGGGTCTCGATGCGCGAATGGTAATAAGTTTCGCCGTTCTCGACGCGGGTTTCCTCCAGCAGCTCAACACCCTGATAAACCGTGCGGAAGATGCGCCGGGTTCCCATCAGGCTGAGGCCTTTGGCGTGCATGCGCCAGCCGGCTTCGGTGTCCGGCAGCAGCCAGGCGTAGATGTTCCACGGGGTGCGGTCTGAATGACCGCCGCGCAGGGTGGTGAGGATGCGCTCGCGCAGGGTCATAGAACTCATGCCGTCTCCACCGTGACGCCGCGGCTGGCGCGGCACAGATACACCTCGGCGCTGCGCCCGCAGCCCTGTTTGTAACCGGTTTTGAGACCTTCGATGAATTCGCCGGCGTGCTGCTCCTGAACCAGATTGACCGTGCAACCGCCGAAGCCCGCGCCGGTCAGACGCGCCCCCCAGCAGCCGGGCAGGCGGCGCGCCGTATCCACCAGCAGGTCGAGTTCCGGGCAGCTTACCTCGTAATCATCACGCAGCGAGGCGTGTCCGGCATACATCAGGCGTCCAAACCCGGCCGCGTCGCCGGCGGCCAGCAAGCGCATGGCGTCGTCCACCCGGGCACATTCGGTGACCACATGGCGGGCGCGCTTGCGCACCTCCTCGGGCAGCAGGTGGGCATTGCGGGCAAAATCTTCGGTGGAGACATCCCGCAGGGAGCGGATGGTGGGCAGGGCAGCTTTGAGCAGCGAAACGGCTTGTTCGCAGGCCGCGCGGCGCTGGTTGTAGGCCGAAGCCGCCAGGCTGCGCTTCACCCCGGAATTGGCAATGACGATCACGCTTCCGGCCGGCAGCGGCACGGCGCGCCAGGTCAGGTCGCGGGTGTCGAAGTAGACGGCGTGACCCTCAATGCCGTGGGCGCTGGCGAACTGATCCATCAGGCCACAATTGACACCCACGTATTTGTTCTCGGCCTCCTGGCTGAGCAGAGCCAGCCGCATCTTATCCGCTTCCCAGCCGCCCAGCGCCTGCCAGAGCGCAGCAAAAGCCACCTCCACCGCTGCCGAGGAGCTCAGCCCGGCGCCGATGGGCACGTCCGAGGTATAGGCGCCCTCCATGCCGCTCACCGCCAGGCCGTGCTGTTGCAGCACCCACGCCACCCCGGCGGGATACAGCGCCCATGCGGGCAGCGGCTGGCCGTCGATATCCCGGCGGGCTTCCAATTCGTCCAGACTGAAGGTCGCTTCCTGATGCAAATCCAACGCATGCAATCTGACCAGGCGGTCGTGGCGCGGGTCAGCAGCCAGGCGCACAGCGCGGTCAATAGCGGCAGGCAGCACAGCGCCGGCATTGTAGTCAATATGTTCCCCAAGCAGATTGACTCGGCCGGGCGCCGTGGAAAGGTGGCGGGCAGAAGGCAGCGGTCTCAATTCGTTTCTCCCATCAATTTTAATTTTTGCGTGCGGGTGAAAGTCTTGATCTGCCGCTCGCGGCGCATGGCGGCGGAACGGTCCAACTGCGGCTCGACGTAAACCAGGCGCACCGGGCGGCGCTGGCGGGTGTACCGCGAGCCGCTGCCGGCGTTGTGCTGGCGCTCACGCCGCAGGGGATCGGTGGTCCAACCGGTGTAGTAGCTTCCATCCGAACATTCGACGATATAGCAGAAGAACGCCATATTCGTTCAGGATTGATCTTTGGGTTTGGGACGAATCCCGATCAGACGGCCAAGCATGCCTGCGCCGGGTCTGGCCTCAGCCCGTGGCAGGTCCCAGTTGGCCTGCTCGCGCTCAGCAGCCCACAGGATGCGCGCCTCAACCAGGCGCTGCATCAGGCGGGTGAGCTCTTCCTGATCGCGGGCATCCACCAGGTCGCGCAGCTCAATCAGGGCAGTGATCAGGTTGTTCAGCACGCGCAGGGTGTTCTCGCGGTTGAGGATGGCGGTCTTGCCCAGGACTTTTTCCTCGTTCAGGTTCAGCGCGGGGCTGGTGGCTTCGGCATAGGCGCGGCTGGCGACCTTGCGCGCCTCGCGCCAGCCGGGTTCATCCAGGGTGGCTTTGAGCAGCGCAACGGCGGCCAGCTCGGGCAGGGTCTGGGTGGCAGCCAGCAGACCTTCGGCTTCGTAGGGATCCGCATACAGGGGATACGCGCCCAGTAAACCGATCAGGTCAGAGACCAGGCGCAGCGCATCCTGGTGCGCGTCGGGCGGACTGGTGACCAGCATGACCGTCTTCTGGAACAGATCGGCATGAGCCGCCTGAGTGCCCACCGCGCTCTCGTCCAGGTAGCGGGCAGCCAACACCGGGGTCATGGAGACAAAATGGCGTTCGGCGGGCAGCCATTTGGCGGCTGACTTTTCAAAGATCACGCGCACGGGAGCGGTGTTGACCACCACAGCCCCGGCGCGCAGGTCATGGGCGATGGCTTTGAGCGTGTCCTCCACCTCATCCACCGGCACGCACAGCACCACCAGGTCAGCCTCCCTGACCGCCTGGTTGAGATTGCGCACCGACTGGTCGAATGCGCCCATTTTTTGAGCGCGCTGGACATTAGCCGGCTCGCGATCCACGCCCACCCGGCGCAGATTGGCTTTGTGCGCTTCCAGCGCCAGACCGATGGAAGTGCCGATCTGCCCCAGCCCTACCACGGTGATTTGAACGGTCATTTTCGGACCTCCTGAGGTGAAATCAAGATCAAAGGAAAATCAAGGGGTTGGCACCCATCAACAGCCGGTACAAATTGATGGCTACCGGGTTGATCAGCCAGCCCAACAGGTTGAAGCCCAGAAAAGGCAGCACCCAGGCCAGGACAACGAATATGATCGGACCGTAGGCTGAGATGCGCTCCAGGACACGCGACCAGGAGGGCGGCCAGAAATAGGCAGCCACTGACTCGCCGTCCAAAGGAGCGATGGGGATCAGATTGAAAAGCATCAACCACAGGTTGATCATGATGAATTGGTTGAGAAATTGATACGGGGAAGGCAGAAAACCGACATCGCCGAGGAAAGCGGCTGACAGCCCCAGACGCAGGGGGATGGCAGCCAGAATGGCCATGATGAAATTGGACAACGGGCCGGACAGCGAAACCCACATGCCGCCCGCCGGAGAACGCCGGGTGAGATTGTAGGGATTGACCGGGACGGGTCTGCCCCAGCCAAAACCGACGGTCAAGATGAGCAGCGAACCGATGGGATCCAGATGCGCCAGGGGATTGAGCGTCACCCGCCTGTTGAGGCGCGGGGTGTTATCGCCGAAGTAATCAGCCGTCCAGGCATGGGCAAACTCGTGGACGGTGATGGCGATGACCAGGATGAAAATCCGGCTGATTATGGTGGGCAGGTCCAGACCAAACATGGGATGATTATAACATGGGGTATAATCTGTACGTGTTACCGGATTTGGGCCTGAACGACGTGGTGCGGCTGCGCAAACCTCATCCCTGCGGGGGATATGAATGGAATGTGGTGCGCCTGGGAGCCGACATTGGATTGGAGTGCCGCACCTGCGGACACCGCGTGTTGATCACCCGGCGCGAGCTGACTCACCGCATGAAGAAGATCGTGACCAAAGCCAACCATGAGCCCCAAAAGCCCTGAGCAAGCTCACATCCTGTTCCTGTTTTCAGATACGGGCGGCGGGCACCGCAGCGGTGCCGAAGCGATCATCGAGGGGTTGGAGCTTGAATTTCCCGGTCGGTTCTCCACCGAAATGGTGGACGTTTTCAAGGAGTACGCGCCCCCGCCATTGAACCGCACACCGCAGATTTACCCCACGCTGGCGCGCATGCCGGACATGTGGCGGTTGGGCTACCAGGCGCTGGACGACCCCCAGCGCTCGAAGGCTTTTATCAAGATGATGTATCCCTATGTGCGCCGTGGTCTTCACCGGCTGCTGAAGAATCACCCCTGCGACCTGATCGTATCGGTGCATCAGTTCACCAACCAACCCGTACTGGATGCGCTGCACCGCCATCCCGGGGTGCTTTTCGCCACGGTGGTGCTGGATATGGTCAGCGCCCCCGCGCCGTGGTTCGATCCGCGCGCCAACCTGGTGGTGGTGGCCACGCCCCCGGCTCAAGCCAGAGCGCTGGAGCTGGGCGTCCCGCCAGGGCGGGTGCGGGTGACCGGCATGCCGGTTGCCGAGCGCTTCTGCAGCCCGGCTGGCGAGCGCAATACACTGCGCGAGCAACTGGGTTGGCCGCAGGACCTGCCGGTCGTGCTGCTGGTGGGCGGGGGCGAGGGGATGGGCCCGTTGAAGAAATTGGCGCTGGCCATCGATGAGAAGAATCCGCGCGCCATGCTGGCTGTGGTGTGCGGACGCAACCAAAAATTGCGCGCAGAGCTGGAGCAGCATCCCTGGCAGATGCCGGCCAGGGTGTACGGTTTCGTGCGCGAGATGCCCGAATTCATGCAGGCAGCCGATATTCTGGTGACCAAAGCCGGGCCGGGAACCATCGCCGAAGCGTTCATCGCCGGGCTGCCGCTGGTGCTGTACAGCCGCATGCCCGGCCAGGAGGACGGCAACGTGGTCTACGTGGTCAAGGGACAGGCCGGGGTGTGGGCGCCAAAACCGCGCAAAGCCGCCTGGGTGGTGGTAAATTGGCTTGAGAATCCCGACCAGCGCCAGAAATTCGCCGAAAACTCGCGCCGGCTGGGGTTCCCGCAGGCTGCACGGCAAATCGCCCGCCTGCTGGCTGAACAGATTGATCAACATCGCGGGGGAGAGTGATCACTCGCCAGGATGGATAAGATGATCTGTGAAAGGCAAGCAGAGAGAAGGCCCATAAAAAGGTGTCCTTCTTTCAATTGACGCTATAATATTTATGTGCCAATCCTCGATTCCAACACGCTGGAATTCTTTTCACGCAGCCCCGAGCAAACCCGGAGGGTGGGCATGCGCCTGGGGGCGATGCTGCATCCGGGCGATGCGGTCTTTTTGAGCGGTGATCTGGGATCAGGGAAGACCACCCTGGTGCAGGGCATCGCTCAGGGCTGGGGGTCGCTCGACCCGGTATCCAGCCCAACCTTCATGCTGGTCAACGTGTACCGCCGGCCGGACGGAATGAACATGATGCACCTGGACGCCTATCGGCTGGAGTCTGCTTTGGACGCAGAGGACCTGGACATCACCCAACTGCTGGACAGCCATGTGCTGTTGGTCGAATGGGCTGAGCGCATCATTTCGGCGCTGCCAGCGGAATATCTGCAAATCCGCTTGCGCTGGATAGCGGATGAACAACGCGGGATGGTGTTTATCCCCAAAGGTGAGCGCTACGAGCGGCTGCTGGTGGAATTCCGGCGCAAGGCGTTTGGAGGCTGAATATGCTGCTGGCGGTGGACACCTCGACACAATGGATCGGGCTGGCGCTGTACGACGGCGCCCAGATGCCCGGCGAATGGATCTGGAAGACCCAGAATCACCACACAGTGGAGCTGGCGCCTGCCATTCAGGGCCTGTTCCAGCGCTGCGGTCTGCGCCCGGCGGACCTCCAGGCGCTGGGGGTGGCGCTGGGACCGGGCTCGTTCACCAGCCTGCGCATCGGGTTGGCGGCAGTGAAGGGCATGGCGCTGGCGCTCAACCTGCCGGTGGTCGGCATCCCGACCCTCGACATCCTGGCGGCTGCCCAGCCGCTGTGCGACCTGCCCATGGCCGCCATTTTACAGGCGGGGCGCGGCCGGCTGGCTCTGGGTTGGTATACCGCCGAAAGTGGGCGCTGGATGGCGCGCGATGAAGCCAGACTGTATACCCTCGAGCAATTTTCACAGAATATCACCAAGCCGATCCTGGTGTGTGGGGAATTGAACGCGGGTGAACGCCAGATTCTAGCGCGCAAGCGCAAGAATGTGACCCTCGTATCGCCCGCCCAGTCGCTGCGGCGGCCTTCCTTCCTCGCCCAATTAGCCTGGGAGCGCTGGCAGGCCGGGCACAGGGACAATTTGGTATCGCTGGCGCCGATCTACCTGCACGTGGGCGAGGCCATTCCGGCGTGAACGAAGCAGGCGAGCCACAGCCGGTGAGTTTCCGGTTGATGCGCATGGAAGATGTCGAGCAGGTGTTTGCCATTGACCAGGCGTCTTTTTCGCTGCCGTGGAGCGAGCGCTCCTTTCGCTTCGAGGTGACCAACCCCAATTCGCGCGCCTGGGTGGCAGAAACGGTTGGCGCCGATGGGTGTAAACAAATCGTGGGGATGCTGGTGATGTGGGTGGTGTTGGACGAGGGGCATGTGGCCACGCTGGCGGTGCATCACGACCACCGTCGGCAGGGGACGGCGCAGCGGCTGCTGGCAACCGCGCTGCTGGATGGATATCGGCTGGGGGTGAGACTGGCATTGCTGGAAGTGCGCCGCGGCAACCTGAGCGCCCAGGCGCTGTATGAAAAATTCGGCTTTCGTGTGGTGGGCTCGCGCCCGCATTATTATCAAGACAACCAGGAAGACGCGCTGTTAATGACACTGCACGACCTCGATCCGCGCGCGTTGCATGAATTCCTTTAAAATCCAAAACATCTGATAAAATCGGGAACGGGATATCCTCTATCACCGGGAGGTAGGCTGTGGACACAGTCGAAATCTTTAAGGAAATTACCCAGCAGGTATCCAACTGCGAGCGCTGTGCGCTGCATTACTCGCGCAAGCGCGCGGTGCCTGGCGAAGGTCCGCTGAACGCTGAAATCATGTTTATCGGCGAAGGACCGGGATTCTACGAAAATGAACAGGGACGGCCGTTCGTGGGCGCAGCCGGGAAGTTCCTCGACGAGCTGCTGGCGTCCTGCGGCTTGAAACGCGAAGCGGTGTTCATCACCAATGTGGTCAAGTGCCGCCCGCCTGGCAACCGCGATCCGCTTCCCGATGAACTGGCTGCGTGCAATGAATACCTGGACCGGCAGATCAACGCATTGAATCCGACTGTGATCGTCACGCTGGGACGTTATTCGATGACCAAATTCCTGCCCAACGCGCGCATCAGCGACATCCACGGCCAGGCAGCCTGGGTCAAAGGGCGTCTGGTCGTGCCGATGTACCACCCGGCTGCGGCGCTTCATCAGCCCTCATTGAAAACCAGCGTGCAAAAGGATTTCTCGCGCCTGCCGCAGTTCATCCAGCAGGCGAAAAAAGCCGCCCAGCCGTTGGAAGCCAATCCGGTTGAGACAGCCGAAGAACCGTCTGTCAATGATGAGCCCACCCAGCTCAGCCTGTTCTAGGTTGACGGGCGAGATCTGGCTCATACGGACGCGCATCTTGGAAAGGGACGCATCCCAATATATTCTGAAAAGCATACTTCCCCGTTACAGGGAAAAAAAACTAAATCACAGGAATTGAATATCATGACTGACAACCTGATCAAGAAACAAATGCTGCAAAAATTCGAAGACCGCAGTGCGCGGGTGGCCGTGCTGGGTCTGGGATATGTGGGGCTGCCCTTCGCCACCGTTTTTGCACAAGCGGGATTTCACGTGACCGGCATTGACCCGATTCAGGAAAAAATCGAACTGGTGAACCAGGGTAAGAGCTATGTGTTGGACGTGCCGGATGAACTGGTGGCGCGGCTGGTGAATGAAGGCTACCTGAAAGCCACCACTGATTATGCAGTGCTGCGCGAGATCGACGCGGTGGCCATCTGTGTGCCAACTCCGCTCGGGAAATCCAAAGACCCAGACTTATCCTTTATAGTTTCAGCCAGCGATAGCCTGGCGCCGTATGTCCACTCGGGGATGGTGGTGGTGCTGGAATCCTCAACCTATCCTGGCACCACACGCGAGCTGGTTTTGCCGCGGCTGATTGACCAGAGCGGTCTGGTGGCGGGAGAAAATATATTCATCGCCTTCTCACCCGAACGCGTGGATCCAGGGCGCACAGACTGGACCACCAAGAACACGCCCAAGGTGGTGGGCGGGATCACCGAGCACTGCTCGGATGTGTCCACCGCCTGGTATGCGCAGGCGCTGGACACGGTGGTGCGGGTTTCCTCGACAGAGGTGGCCGAGATGGCCAAGCTGCTAGAGAACACCTTTCGCATGATCAACCTGGGGCTGGTCAATGAGCTGGCAATCATGTGCGATCGGCTGGGGGTAGACGTGTGGGAGGTGGTGGACGCAG
>CAZCBJ010000062.1:0-18599 GCA_964496705.1 uncultured Anaerolineaceae bacterium
CGAGCGCCCGCCCGGCTTGCGCGCCGCGTTGAACAGCCTGTTGCACCCCACCTTCCGCCAGGTCGAAGCGGTGCGCGCGATCAGTTTCAGCATCGGCGCGGGCGAGATGGTGGGGCTGATCGGACCCAACGGCGCCGGCAAAACCACCACGCTCAAGATGCTCGCCGGGCTGCTGCACCCCACCTCGGGCGAGGTCAGCCTGGCCGGTTTCACCCCCTGGCAGCGGCGCACGGATTTCCTGCAGCGCATCGGCATGGTGCAGGGCAACAAGAGCCAGTTGCTGTGGGACATTCCGCCGGTGGACAGCTTCCGCGTGTTGAAGGAAATCTACCGCATCCCGCAGGCGGATTATCAACGCCGGCTGGATGAGCTGGTGGCGCTGCTGGAGATGGAGGAGCTGCTCACCCGCCCGGTGCGCAACCTGTCGCTGGGCGAGCGGATGAAGTGCGAGCTGGTCGCCGGTCTGCTGCACCGTCCCAGCGTACTGTTCCTCGACGAACCCACCCTGGGATTGGACGTCTCGATGCAGAACCGCCTGCGCGCTTTCATCGCCGAATACAACCGGCGCTCCGCCGCCTGTGTGCTGCTGACCAGCCACTACATGGCCGACGTGGAGGCGCTTTGCCCACGGGTGATCCTGATCCACCACGGGCAAATCCTCTACGACGGCGGTCTGCACGGGCTGGCCGAACGGATGGCGCCGTTCAAGCTGATCCGCGTAGGGGTGGAAGGCGGGCTGGACGCCGCACAGCTTCCCGCAGGCGCCGAATTGCTGCAGCGCGAGGATCATCACCTGACCCTACGCACCAGCCGCCAGGACGCTCCCGGCGTGGTCTCGCGCTTGCTGGCGGCTTACCCGGTCAGCGATTTGAGCGTTGAAGACCCGCCCATCGAGGCGGTGATCGACCAGGTGTATCAGGAGGGCAGCCTGTGAACGCGCGCGGCGGAGCGGCTTTGATCAAGAGCACCTGGCTCTCCTGGATGCAGTATCGCAGCTTCTTCTTCCTCCTGGCTTTCGGTTGGATGATCCCGCCGCTGGTTTCGCTGTTTGCCTGGATGGCCGCGGCGGGCACGGGGATGGTGGCGGGCATGGGCCGCGCTGAGTTCGCCGCGTACTACCTGATCCTGGTGCTGGTCAACCAGGTCACCTATTCGCAGACCAACTGGACGGTGGGGGATGTGATCCGCGAGGGCGGGCTGGATGCCTGGCTGCTGCGCCCGCTGGCGCCGATCTTCCAAACGCTTTCCGCCGAGGCAGCCGGCAAGACCGTCTACCTGGCCTTCATTATCCCGGTGACGCTGTTGTTAGCCTTGATTTTGCGGCCCGAGCTAACTACCAGCCCGGCGCAGGCATGCCTGGCGCTGGTCGCGCTGCTGTTGGCCTGGGCGCTGCGTTTTCTGTGGGGATTCTGGCTGGCGCTGCTGGCTTTCTGGGCCACCCGCGCCGATGCGCTGTTGGCGCTGCAGGACGGGTTGATCTTCCTGCTGTCGGGCGTGGTGGCGCCGGTGGCGCTGCTGCCGCAAGGTCTGCAGGCTGCGGCCCGCCTGCTGCCCTTCCGCTACATGGTCAGCTTTCCGGTGGAAGTATTGATGCAGCCTTTGCCGCACGAGGAACTGCTGCTGGGATTTGCCTGCCAGCTCGCCTGGCTGCTGTTATCGCTGGGCTTGAGTTGGCGGCTGTGGCGCGCCGGGCTGCGCCAGTACGTTTCAGCGAGAGGATGAGATGCGTTATCTGCGCCTGATCCAGGTCTTTTTTCAAACCTCCATCAAAGAGGAAGCCGCCTACCGCGCCAATTTTTTCATCAGCCTGTTCCATTCGCTGCTCAACTTCGGCCTGGGTGTGCTGGGGGTGAGCGTGCTGTTCAACCAGGTGGACAGCCTGCAGGGCTGGGATTTTTCGGCGGCGCTGGGGCTGATGGGCACCTACCTGGTGGTGGGCGCGCTTCGCGGGCTGTTCATCGGCCCGGGGCTGGAGCGGCTGGCCGGGATGGGCCAGGATGTGTGGAGCGGCAACTTCGATTTCGTCCTGCTGCGCCCGCTGGACGTCCAATTCCATGTCAGCTTCCGCGCCTGGCGCCTGTTTGCGCTGTTCGATCTGCTGCTGGGGGCGGGGGTGGTGGCGGTTGCGCTTTCGCTGCCGGGCGCAGCGCTCGATCTGGCCAACCTGCTGGGCTATTTCACCGCTCTGCTGGCCGGGACGGCGGTGCTGTACGCCGTGCTGCTGGCCTTCACCGCGCTGGTGTTCTGGAGCCCGGGCTTCCTGTTCACCTGGCTGTTCAATTCGCTCTTCCAGCTCGCGCGCTATCCGGTGAGTATTTACCCCGCCTGGCTGCGCTTCCTGCTCACCTGGCTGATCCCGGTGGGGCTGATGACCACCATCCCGGCGCAAATGCTGGCGGGCAAAGGCAGCTTTGGGCTGCTGCTGGGCAGTCTGCTGGCGGGCGGGTTGCTGCTGCTGGGCGCGTCGCTGTTCTTCCGCCTGGCGCTGCGCCGCTATGCCAGCGCCAGCAGCTAATGATGAAGCGCCCCTGTGAGGCGCTGGCTGTCCACTCGGACAGGTTCCATTCCCTCCCGCCGGACAGGGCAAGACTGGCCGCGCGCAAAGCGCCGGATAAACCCGCTTTCCTTACAATACAATCAACGCAATAACCTAAGGAGAAGCGAAATGAAGACAAGCATTGGCAAGGTATTTTGGGGGCTGGCCCTGATCGCTGGCGGCGGATTGTTCCTGGCGCAGAACCTGGGGCTGGTGGACTTTTCCACCTGGCCTGTCAAGGCCGGCATCCTGGCGGGTTTCAGCCTGCTCTTCCTGATCGTCTATCTGCTGGAAGGCCTGCAGAAATGGGGCTGGCTCTTCCCGGCTTCCATTTTCGCCGGGGTGGCGGCTGTGCCGCTGATGACCGCGAACGGCGTCTACGAAGCGGCCATCCCTACGGTGGTGCTGGGCAGCGTGGCGCTGCCCTTCCTGGTGGGCTTTGCGCTCAAACCGCGCCAGCGCTGGGGCTTGCTGATCCCGGCCTATGCGCTCTTGTGCAGCGGCGCGCTGACCCTGTTCGGGGATAGGCTGGACGGCGCGGTCATCGGCGGGTTGGTGGTGTTGAGCATCTCGCTGCCTTTCTTCTACGTCACCCTGAGCCGCAAGGAAGCCTGGTGGGCGACCATCCCGGCTGGCGTGCTGGCCTCGGTGGGGCTGACGGTGATCGCCCTGGGCAGCGGGCTGGAACAGGGCGGCCTGGCCTGGATGGCCGACAGCCTGATCCCGCTGGGCTGGGCGGCCACCTTCTTCGCCCTCTGGCTGCGCCGCGCCACCCAGCCCACCCGCTGGGCCATCTACCCCGCCGCGGCGCTGGGCGCCAGCGCGCTGGTCAGCCTGGTCTCGCAAACCCTGATGAACTTCGCCTGGCCGGTGCTGCTGATCCTGGCCGGAATGGCGGTGCTCTACTGGAGCATTCGCAAGCAGCGCAGCGCGTAGGGCGCAATCCGATCGCAATCCACGGTTTGGGAGCGGCGCATCCGCTCCCAAACCTTGTGGTTTCTCGGACTATATTTCTGCTGTATAATCAATCCCTGTGCCTATTCCCCAAACCTCTGCCAAAGCCTCGCTGAGCGAGTACGCCGGCTTCCTGCGCCGCTACCTGCTGCCGCGCTGGGCGCTGCTCATCCCGCTGGGCGTCTGCCTGTTCATCAACATCGGGCTGATGCTCTACAATCCGCAGATCTTGCGCTCTTTCATCGACACAGCCACCGCCGGCGGCGAGGCGCGTGTGCTGACGCGCATGGCGCTGACCTTCATCGCCATCGCCGTGGCGCAGCAACTGGTCAACATCCTGGTGGTGTACATCACCGAGAACCTGGGCTGGGCCGCCACCAACGTCCTGCGCCTGGAGCTGGCCCGCCACATGCTCGGGCTGGACATGTCCTTCCACGCCGCCCACACCCCCGGCGAGCTGATTGAACGCATTGACGGTGACGTGATGGCGCTTTCCAACTTCTTTTCCCAGTTCATTCTTCAGGTGTTCGGCAATGTGCTGTTGATCCTGGGCATCCTGATGGTGCTGCTGCGCGAAGATTGGCGCGTGACCGCCTCACTGGCTGTGTTCCTGGTGATCGCCTTCGTGGTGATCATGCTGCTGGCCAACATCGCCGTCCCCGCCTGGGAAGCCGAGCGCCAGGCCAGCGCCAACCTGTTTGGTTTCCTCGAAGAGCGCATGGCCGGCACCGAGGACATCCGCTCCAACAACGCGATGAGTTACGTCCTCGACCGTTTTTACCGCCTGACCCGCGAGCTGATGCGCAAAACCATCACCGCCGGGCTGCGCATGAACGTGTTAATGAACACCACCTGGGTGCTCTTCGCGGTGGGCAACGCGGTGGCCATCCTGGTCAGCGCATGGCTGTTCAAGAGCGGAGCCATCACGCTGGGCGCGGTGTACATGATCATCTACTACACCAACATGCTCACCTGGCCGCTGGACCGCCTGACCCAGCAGATGCAAGACCTGCAGCGCGCCGGGGCGAGCATGATCCGCATCCTGGGCATCCAACGCATCCAGGGCAAGATCCCCGGCGAGCATATCTTCACCCCGCCTGCCGAGACGATGCTGCGCTCCGGACCGCTGGCGGTGGAATTTGAGGCGGTCACCTTCGGCTACAGCGACAGCCTTTCGGCTGCCCCCGTCAAGCCCGCCGATCCCCAACCCGCCCCAGATGCGCAAGACCCGCCCCCGACCAACGGCGAGGCCGACAAAGAAATCGTCCTGCAAGACATCTCCTTCCGCCTGGCTCCCGGGCGGGTGATCGGCCTGCTGGGGCGCACCGGCAGCGGCAAGACCACCCTCACCCGCCTGATCTTCCGCCTCTACGACCCCGACCACGGGCAAATCCGCATGGGCAGCGATCACCGCCGGGTGGATATCCGTGAGCTGACCCTGCAGGAGCTGCGCCACCGTGTGGGCATGGTCACCCAGAACATCCAGTTGTTCCACGCCACAGTGCGCGAGAACCTGACCTTTTTCAACGCCAACATCCCCGACGAGCGCATCATCGCCGCCATTCACGATCTGGGCTTGACCGCCTGGTTCAACGGGCTGGCGAAAGGGCTGGACACCGAGCTGGAATCCGGCGGGGGAGGCTTATCGGCGGGGGAGGCTCAGCTCCTGGCCTTCACGCGCATCTTTCTGCACGACCCCGGGCTGGTGATCCTCGACGAGGCCACTTCGCGCCTCGACCCGGCCACCGAGCAGTTGATCGAACAGGCGGTGGACAAGCTGGTCAAAAATCGCACCGCGATCATCGTCGCCCACCGCCTGGGGACGGTGGAACGGGCGGATGACATCCTGATCCTGGAGGACGGGCGCATCCTGGAATACGGCGAGCGCGCCCGCCTGGCCCACGATTCCGCCAGCGTGTTCCACCACCTGTTGGAAACCGGGCTGGAGGAGGTGCTGGCATGACCCAGGCCAACCCGACCCCCGAGACGCGCGAACGACCACCCAAGCGCGCCTGGGCTTATTTCTGGTCAATCATCCGCTATTCACCCTGGCTGTATGCCGCCATTGTGCTGCTGCGCATTTTCATCTTCGGCGTCGCCCCGCAGTTGAACGGCTTGATCCTGCGCGAGTTTTTCAACAATCTCAGCGGCAGCCCAAACCTGGGCCTGACGCCCGAGTCGATTGCCGCGCTGGTGGTGGGGCTGGCGCTGGGCCGCGCGGTGATCATCTTCGCCGACATCTTCGCCCATTTTTTGTACACCTTCCGCTCCGGCGCGCTGCTGCGTAAAAACCTGCTGGTGCGCATCCTCGAGCGCCCGGGCGCGCGAGCCGTGCCGCAATCGCCTGGCGAGGCCATCAGCCGCTTCCGCGACGATGTCAATAACGCCGTCGAATTCACCTCGCAATTGCCCTTCATCATCGGCCAGGCGCTGTTCGCGGTGGTCGCGCTGGTGACCATGCTCAACATCAGCGTGCGCGTGACCCTCTTCGCCTACCTGCCCTTCGTGCTGGTCATCTTCCTCGCCAGCCAGGCGATGGACAAAATCGAAAAATTCCGCGAAGCCAACCGCAAAGCCTCCGGCCGCGTGACCGATTTCATCGGCGAAATCTTCGGCGCGGCCCAGGCGGTGAAAGTGGCCACCGCCGAGGCAGACGTGCTGGCGCGCTTCGACCAGCTCAACCAGAAACGGCGCAAAGCCGCGATCACCGACCGGCTGTACATGGCCTTCGTCGAATCGCTGATCTGGAATTTTGTCAACGTGGTCACCGGTGTGATTCTGCTGCTGGTCTCCACCCAGCTCAACGCCACCGCGCCCGGCGGGGCGAAGATGACCCTGGGCGATTTTGCCCTGTTCATCTTCTACCTGGGCTACGTCACCGAGTTCACCGCGATGAGCGGCGTGCTGATGGCCTGGTTCCGCCAGGCGGGCGTGGCGCTGGCGCGCATGATCACCCTGCTGCAGGGCGCTGCGCCGCTGAGCCTGGTCAAGCACAGCCCCGTGCACGTCACCGGCGCCTTGCCGCCCATCCCGTACACGCCGAAAAGCGAAGATCACCGCCTGGAACGGCTGGAGGTGCGCGGGCTGAATTATGTTTATGAAGACACCGGGCGCGGGGTGGAAAACGTTCACCTCAACCTCAAGCGCGGTTCCTTCACCGTCATCACCGGACGCATCGGCTCAGGCAAAACCACCCTGCTGCGTGCGCTGCTGGGGCTGCTGCCCAGGCAATCCGGTGAAATCCTGTGGAACGGCCAGGTGGTCGAAGACCCGGCCAGCTTCTTCATCCCGCCGCGCAGCGCCTACACCGCCCAGGTGCCACTGCTGTTCAGCGAATCGATCCGCGATAACATCCTGATGGGCCTGCCCGAAGACGCGGTGAACCTGCCGGGAGCGGTGCGCCTGGCCGTGATGGAAGAGGACCTGGCCGGGCTGGAGCACGGCCTGGACACGGTCATCGGCTCCAAAGGGGTGAAAATCTCCGGCGGGCAGCGCCAGCGCACCGCCGCCGCGCGCATGTTCGTGCGCCAACCCGAGCTGCTGGTGCTGGACGATCTGTCCAGCGCGCTGGACGTGGAAACCGAGCGCCAGTTATGGGAGCGCGTCTTCGAAATCCAGGGCGCCACCTGCCTGGTGGCTTCTCATCGCCGCCCGGCGCTGCGCCGCGCCGACCACATCATCGTGCTGAAGAACGGGCGCATCGAAGCCGAGGGCGACCTGGAGACCCTGCTGGCCACCTGCGAGGAAATGCAGCGCCTGTGGCAGGGTGAGCATGCGTAGATTTCCGGGTGTATAATCACCTCAATATCTCATCCATAAAATCGAGCCACAAATGACCGAAATTGAATTTTCCATCATCGGCGAGCCTTCACCGATCCTGCAGGACTTGTTACACACCTTTGAAAGCCGCCACAATGCGCGCGTCAAACTGCGCGTGATGAACTGGGAAAATGCCTGGGCAGAACTGCTGAGCATCGCACTTTACGCTCGCGGGCCGGATGTCTCGCATATCGGCTCCACCTGGAGCAGCAGCCTGACCGCGATGAATTCACTGCGCCCCTTCACCGAAGCCCAAATCCTGCCCGCCGGCGGGTCTGGCGCGTTTCTGCCCCAATGCTGGCAGAGTGGTCTCTCCTCCACCCTGCCGGGCATCTGGTCTCTGCCGTGGACCAGCTACACCTTCCTGCTGTGTTACCGGCGCGACCTGCTGGAGAAAGCCGGGGTGGATGAGAGCAGCGCGTTCGCGTCCGCCGCGGCGCTGGCTAAGACGATCCGCCTTTTGCGCGAGTCCGGGGTTGCCCTCCCCTGGGTGGTGCCGGCTGCGCCGGGCTTTGTGGACATCCTGCACCATGCTGCTTCGTGGATCTGGGGCGCGGGCGGGGATTATCTCGGCGAAAGCGAGCACAACGTCCTGGTGATGCAGCATGCAGCCCAGGAAGGACTGGCTGCTTATTTTGACCTGCTGACTTATATGCGCAACCTGCCCCACCCGTTGGATGAGGCTGCTGCTGAGGCGGTCTTCGCCCGCGGTGAGGCAGCGGTGACCATCCTGGGCTCCGGCAGCTTGTACACGCTGCTCGACAGTGCGGACACGGCGCCGGTCGTGACGCAGAACCTGGGGGTCGTCCCCATGCCGGGCGTGCCGTGGATCGGCGGCGACAGCCTGGTGGTGTGGCGGCACAGCCAGGTGATCCCGGCGCATGAACGCACGGCTGTGGATCTGGTGGCGTTCCTGGTGGGACGCGAAGCGCAGGGCGTTCATGCCCGCTCTGCGGATGTGCAGTTGCCCACCCGTCCGGACGCTTTTCAAGCCATTCCCCTGCCCGATACAACCGCCACCCGGGCAGTGATCCGCTCGCTGCAAACCGGTCGAGCCTACCGCCCGGCGGCGCTGTGGGGGCGTTTTGAGAGCCAGATGAGCACCGGGCTGGGGCGCATCGCCCAGGATATTCTCGACGGCATGCACACTCACGACGCCATGCAGCGCACGCTGACGCCGCTGATGCGGCGCATTGAGCTGACCATGAAAGCCTGACGGCTGGGTATTTGCTTAAATTTTGTCCGCCCTGATCCACATTGTGCCGCGCGCCTGTTCGCTGCGGGGCTGCGCCCCGGCCGCGCACAGCAGACTCTCGATCTGACTGGCATTGAGGAAATGGCTGCGCATCCCGGCGAGCTTTTCGCCCAATGCGATGATTTTCACCGCCAGCGCGTCAATATCAGGCTCTTCGATGACCAGCCGCCCGCCGGGTTTGAGCACGCGCCACAGCTCGCCCACCGTCTGCGGCTGGTGGATAACGTGGTGGAGCGCATCCACCATCAGCACGCGGTCAAAGACCGCGCCGGGAAAAGGAAGCCGCTCCAACGGCGCGCAGGCCGCCTGCAGGCCGGGCTTGACCTGCGCCTGCTGCAGCATACGGCACGACAGGTCGGTGACCACCACGCAGCCGGCGCCTTTGGGCAGGAATTGGGCCACCCGTCCCGTGCCGCCGCCGGCATCCAGGATCAGGCTGTCCGCAGATGCATCCAGCAGGCGCAATAATTCATCGGAAATGTGCGGACGAATGAACTTCTCGTAAACCGGCGCCAGCCAAGAAAAATGGTCGAAATCCACTCAGCCCAGCAGCCGTTTCATGTTGACCAGGCAGCGTTCCACACACTCCAGCGGCGGGAAAGCGTAGCTTTCCTGTTCGACAATGTACCACTCGCTCCCTCCCGACGCGGCACAGATATCAAACACCTCCACCCACGGCACGTCACCCTCACCGACCAACGCTTCGGGATTGCTCCTGGAAAACTCCTTGCAATGCACGGTGGCAGCGCGGGCAGCGTGGCGGCGCAGGAATGACACCACATCATAACCGCCCTCCATGCCGTTGCCGATATCCAACTGCATCAGCACGTTGGCTGGGGCAGCGGTGAAGAACACCTCCAGCGGAGTCTGCCCGTCCATCGCCTCAAATTCCACGTGATGATTATGGTAACCCACGCGCAACCCATGCGCAGCCACCTTCTCGGCGATCTCGCCGAACAATGCCGCCGTCCTGCGCCAGGCGTCCAGCGAATTGCGGTATTTTTCGTCCATCCCGGGCACAATCAGGTAAGGATTACCGATGGTCAGGTTGTATTCGATGGTTTTCTCCAGTTGATCGCCCAGCATGGTCTCCAATCCAATGTGCGTGCCGCAGCAGCGCAACCCCAGATCATCCAGCATCTTGCGCATATCCTGGGCTGAAAAATCGTGATAACCGGCGAACTCCACACCGTCATAGCCCATGCGGGCAACCGCCTGGAGCATGCCGGGCAGGTCGCGCGCGCATTCGTCGCGGATGGAATACAGTTGTAAACCGACGGGGATTTTATTCATGTGATGGTCTCCTGTGGGAAATGATTGCCTGCCTGATGATACTACATTTCGTCCTGTAAACACAGCGCGGCGGTTAGTCACCGCCGCGCTGGAGTCAAAGAAAAGCTGGTTACTTCTGCTCTTCAATCATGCCTTCGAGGATGAATTCCAAAGCCATGGTGTGGCTGCAGCGCCCGCGGGTGCGAAAGAAATCACAGTCGCAATGCCATTCTCCTCCCTCAAACTTGACCGTGTGCAGGTTGTTTTCGCCGTCCATGGTCACAACGAATTGCTTGAAGGTCCATCGCTTGCGCTCCTGCGCGTAGCGCTTGGCTTTGTCGATCTTGCCGATCATTCCAGAATCCATGCCCGAGTTCTCCTTTCAGAATGGTGGAAATTTGTAAAAAAGCACGCGAGCGTGCTCGCGTGCCTGCTTAAGGCTGCAATTGGAGGATCACATCTACCGAGTGCATTAGCGTGTCTCCATGGCTGCCTATATCATAGTATGAGTCCGCGGAAAAGTCAATCGTCTGGTAGATTTTTCTGCAACACCAGCGCATCTTCACCATCCGAATAATAGCGCGCCCATACTGCAGATGAAGTGTAGCCGGCTTTCTGGTACATGCGCTGGGCGGCCAGGTTGGACTTGCGCACGCACAGCCGCATCGTCGGTGCGTGCAGCTCCGCCTCACAGGCGCTGAGCAAAGCAAAACCGATCCCCTTCCGGCGGAACCTGCCGCTCACCCCAATGGTGGTAATCCAACCAGCGCGTTCCAACGGCTTGGATTCACCCGCCACGAAGCCCGCCATCACGCTGCCCACCACCGCCTTGATCCGCACCACGCCTGGAAACGCCAACACGCTGATCAAGTCCAGAAGCGGCCAGGCATCCCTGCCGAAGCACTCCTGCTCCAACGCGCGAAGCTCGCCCAGATCGCGCAGGCTGGCGGCTTGAAGCTGAAATGGTGGCAAACCAGGGGGTGGGTGGATATCCACGAGGGAATTGTACCGTAAAAAATACCGGCAGATCGGACACCCCATCATAATATTTCGGAATCATCCGAGCTTCTATAGATGATTGTCTCTGTCTTGAATGGGTGATTCTCGCTTCGTTGGTGTTTAATTACGAATAAGCCCGTAAAGCTCTCGAACTTTCCGGGCTTATTCGTCTAAGGGTTGTGGGCGGTTTATTTCTCCTGCGGTCGAACAAATCCGCCCAGCAGGCTGGTGAATTCCATCGGGAAGATGAACTTGGTGGACGCTGAGGCGGACATGGTGCGCAGTGTATCGAAATACTGCAGGGTCAGCGTCTTCTGGTCAATGCGGTTGGCAATGGCGAAGATGCGCTCCAGGGCCAGCGAGTAGCCTTCGGCGCGAAGCTGCTGCGCCTGGCGCTCGCCTTCGGCCTGCAGGATGGCGCCCTGCTTCTGACCTTCAGCGCGCAAGATGGCGGCTTGCTTCTCGCCTTCGGCGACGTTGATGGCCGCCTCGCGCGTGCCGGTCGACTCGGTCACCACGGCGCGGCGGATGCGCTCGGCGGACATCTGGCGGTTCATCGCATCCTGAACATCGCGCGGCGGGGTGATCTCGCGGATTTCCACATTGGTGACCTTGACGCCCCAGCGCTCGGTGACCTCATCCAGGCGGGCGCGCAGCGCATTGTTGATCGCCTCGCGCTCGGATAATACACCGTCCAACAAAATACCGCCGATCACCGCGCGCAGCGTGGTGGTGGCGATACCCTGGGCAGCCAGCTCAAAACTGCTGACCTGCAGCACACTCTGCACCGGGTCGAACACCTTGAAGTACCACAGGAAATCAATCGAGATGGGCGCATTATCCTTGGTGATGGATGTTTGCGCCGGGATCTCGCGCACCTGTTCGCGCAGGTCCACTCGCACGGCGCGGTCGATGACCGGGATGATCAACACCAACCCCGGACCGCGCGCCCCCACGCAGCGTCCCAAGCGGAACAACACCAGGCGCTGGTACTCAGGCACGATCTTGATCGCGCTGGTCAAAAAGATGATCACGATCAGGAAAATGGTGCCAATCAAACAGTACAATACGTAATTCATGCTTCCTCCTATTCCTCTTCTATTGGTTCAACGGTCAGGATCAACCCCTCACGGCTGATCACGCGCACACGCGAGCCAGCCGGAACAAACGTTTTACTGCACGCAGTCCAGGCTTCGCCGGCTACGTACACGGTGCCCTCTTTATGGATATCCGAGAAGGCCTCGCCAATTTGTCCGGGCAGGGTTTCCAGGTTATGAGAGGGCGGCTTGCGAAATGCTTCCAAACCTTTGCGCCCGAACAGCCACAACAAGCCCACCGTGACCAGCGACACCATCGCTACCAGGATGGGATTCACCGCCGGGCTGCCGCCTTCGCCGCGGAACAGAAACAGCGAGCCGACGACCAGCGCCAGCGTGGCGAGCAGCAGAAAGATCCACTGTTTGGATTTGCGCATCGCCAGCACCAGCGGCACCACTCCCAGCACCAGGATGGCCAGCGCCCACAAATTGATTTGCAGGTTAAATATGGAATAACCGGCCAGGAACAGCATGAACAGCGCGCCAATTTCCAGGATGCCCGTCCCAGGAGTGAACAAGGCCAGAATGGCAACAATCACCCCCCCCACCAGCAAGACATAAGCGACATTGGGATCAAGCAGCACATTCATGGGAATATCCTTTGAACCGCGAATCCATCATCGGACAACTTCATTATACCTGATTCAAGCGCGGTTGACCTGACATTATCCGGGCAAACCGTATACAAGGAACAGTTCCAAATTCCCAAAGGAGAAGACCGGGCGGGCAGAGGATAGATCAAAGCTTTGCGGCGACGGGCCGCGGGCGCGGATGACCGACGCGAGGGTCTGCCCGGACTGCGCATCCACCAGCACAAAGGCGCGCGAAAAGGCACGCTCCCGGATGTCGATGACGTAGAGATCCGGGATGTGATGCAACTGAAAGTAGTACCACAACGGCGCATCGTCCGGCGAGTTGACCACCACGATATCCCCCGGCTGAAGATGGGCTTTCAGATACAGGGCGGTTTCCTCCACCGGCCCGCGCTCCTGTGCGCGGCTGAAATCCAACCCGGCGCGCAGCAAACCGCCCGCCGCAGCCAGCAGGGTCAGCCCCAACGCCAGCCCTGCCGCCAGCCGCCGATGGCGCAGGCTGCCGATCCATTCAACAAACCCAAGGTACCCGCCCGCGCTCCACAGCAGGAAGAGCGGCAGCAGGAATGACCACAATTTCGGCCACGGGTAGGGGCGCTGGACGAGCAGCACCAACCCCATCCACAGCGCCAGGGGCCAAAAAAGCGAGACTCTCAGCCGGCTGATGCGGCGGTGGAGGAGCAGTGACACGGCGAAACCCGGCACAAGCAGCCAGCCGATCCAGGCAGCGCTCGTGTTCCAGGTTTGCCAGGTTTCCAGCGCGCGATTGGGCAGCTGCTCAAAAAAATCGGTCCGCGAAAGCGGGAGGACGAAAGGATTGGCGACCAGGTCTTGCAAGCCGCCGCTGAGCAGGATCGGGCTGTAACACAGCAGGGTCAGCGCACCCGCCATGAAGCCAGAAGCCAGCCAGTATCTCAGGAATTGCAGACGGGAGGCATACGCTTTGCCAATATCGCCCGTCCAGGCGGACAGCCCCAGCCAGAGATAAACCCCGCCAGCCGGGTAGAGCATGATCGGCGTGGTGGCAAAACCCAGCCCAACCACCATGCTCAGCAGCAGCCAGCCCGCCAGGCTGCGCCGACTGCACAAATACACCGCCAGGCTGAAGGCCAGCAAGGTGAACAAACAGATGATCACGTAGCCGCGCGCATCGCTGGAGATGCGCACCAGCCAGGGCGTCGCGGCAGCCAGCGCCACCGCCAACCAGCCGCTGCGGCTGCCGTACAACTGGCGGGCGAGCAGGTAAGCCGCCGGCGCGAGCAGTGTCCCGCTGAGCAACACCGGCAGCCGCACCGCCCAGGGCTGCAGACCGAACAACTGATAAGAAAAATGCACCAACAGGGAATGAAACACATGGTTATTGGGCAGGTGATAGTCTGAGAGGACGATCCACAGCGGTCGGGTGGCAAAGGCCACAACCGTGTAGGCTTCGTCGTGCGACATGGGGGTGGAGGCATACACCGCGCGGATGACGGCCGCCAGCAGGGTGAGCAACAGCAACACCGCGCCTTCCCAACCGGACAGCCGGCGGAGCGACAGCGCACCGGCCAATTCGCGCAGCTCTACTGCCAGACGGCGCAGCCATGATCCCGCCAGGGAAAAAGCGCGCGCAAGCAAGGACTGGCTGCCCGCGCGTCCGATCCACCCTGCGGCGCCAAGCGCCAGCAGCACCCCGCCCGCCACCTGCCCGACCAGGCGCAGCTGATCAAATCGCGCCCGGCTGAAGGTCTCCAGGCTGCCGTCGCGCGCCAGATGGTCAACGAATCCGCGCGCCAATACAAACGGAAGACTAAAAAACACCACACCGCCGACTCCGGTCAGGAGCAGCGCGATGATCAAGAGCAGCCAGACAGCGCGAATGGATCGGTTCATGGCACACAGGGATTTTCAAGTATAATCGGATTTCACGCCTGCGCACAATGACAACAACATGAGCATCTCACCCGCCGCAACCAAGCCCTCTCTCCTCTCCCCTCGCCTGAAAGGCGACCTGATCATGCTGTTGGTGGCAGCAGTATGGGGCAGCGGCTTTGTGGCCCAGGGCCTGGTGGCGCGTTCCGAACTGGATGCATTCTACTTCAACGGTGCCCGCTTTCTGCTGGCATCGCTGGTCATCTTCGTGTTGGGCGGGTTCAAATGGCGGCTGACCCGCGCTCAGTTGCCGGGCATCTTCATCCTGGGGGTTGTGCTCTTCGCCGCTTCCTGGCTGCAGCAAATCGGCTTGGCCACCACCACTGTAGGCAACGCCGCTTTCATCACCGGCTTGTACGTGGTGCTGGTGCCGCTGCTGCTGGCTCTCTTCTGGCGCGAGCAGGTGGGCTGGACGGTGTGGACGGCGGCGCTGATCGCCGCGCTGGGGGTATTCCTGCTCAGCGTGCGCGGCGGGTTTCGCTTTGTGCCGGGCGACCTGATCGAGTTGGCCGGGGCGCTGGGCTGGGCACTGCACATCATCCTGATCGGTCGGCTAACCAAAGGCATGGATGCGCTGGGGCTGGCTGCGGGGCAATTCATGGTCTGTGGGCTGCTCAGCATGCTCGCCGGGTTCATCAACAGCCCCAACGGACTGGGCGCGTTCCCGCCCAACCTGTGGGCGGTGGCTTATTCCGGGCTGTTCCCGGTGGCCACCGGGCTGACCCTGCAGGCGGTGGGGCAGAAATTCGCCCCGACAGCCGACGCAGCCATCATCCTGAGCATGGAGGCGGTGTTCGGGGCCTTTTTCGGTTATCTCTTCCTGCGCGAACTGCTAACCCCGCTGCAATTGCTGGGCTGCGTGCTGATCCTGGGGGCGATCGTCCTGGCGCAGGTGAAGCCAGACAAGAAAAATGGTCATCTAAAAATTTGAGTCTATAATTCGCCCAGGAAAGCGCGCACGGCTTCCATATACGCAGTGAAGTTGTCATAACGGATACAGTGACCAGCCGCCGGAATCTGCACCACGCGGATGTTGGGGTTCGCATCGGCTGCCTGCCGCGCCGTCTCGGGCGTGACGATCCCGCCCAGCGCAGGGTCGGCGGTGATGAGCAGCGCCGGGCAGGCGATTTTATTCGCCACCTCCGCCCAGTTCTCAAGGAAATCGTTGCGCCAGGTGAACACATTCAGGTCAAGCTGCTGCTTGCTCTCGCCCCAGCGCTGGACGGTGACGGGCGACCAGAGGGGATGATCGGCGGCGCACTGCGCGCTGACCTCTTCCAGCATTTGAGTTTGAATGAGGCGAAGCTGCTTGAGATATGGATTTTCTTCATCCGTCAGGCGAGCAGAGCGCGCAGCGTCTGGCGGGAACCAGGGCGGGTCTTCCAACAGCAGCGCGCGCGGGATATCGGGAAAGCGCGCTGCCAGTTGGGCGGACACTGCCGCGCCCATCGAATGACCGCCAACCAGCGGGCGCTGCAGCCCCAGCCCGTGAATCAATCCGGCCAGCACAGCCGGCTGATCCACGCTGGCGCCTTGCTGTGTGCGTTCCGAGCGCCCGTGTCCAATCGCGTCCGGCAGATAGATGTCATAATCCGCCGCCAGGTCTTCGGCAGCCTCCTGCCAGCACAGGCCATGATCGGAAAAACCGTGAGCCAACACCAGCGCCGGTTTACCGGGCGTGCCGCCGCGCACGTAATGCACACGCGCGCCGTTAACAAGCAGTTCGTGTGATGTGAACATGTTCGCCTCCGAGCAGAAAAGGGATAAGATGATTATAGTCGATGGAGCAGCTCATGCGCTACGATTAATACATCTCTGTGGCATCCTTCGGCAGCGCCTGGACATGGCGCAGGTGCGCGCTGACCCGCCGGTCATCTTCGAAGGGGTATTCGAAGCCGTAATGTTCGGCAAGGGGCACCGCCACCCGCCGGAACAGGTCGCCCATGCAAAACAGCGCCTCCCAACTGCGCTCATAGCTGCCCTCTGCAAAAGTTTTCAGCAGCAATTCCCACAGCTCCGGCTCCAGGTATTGCTGGAAATGCTTGCCAAGGTATCCGGGGCTGCGCGCAAAGCCAGTGCGCAGGCCAATGTGCCAGGTGAGTACCTTCATCAACTGGGCGCGCACCACCTCATCCAACATGTGCCGCGCGTATAGAATTTGGACGCGCCACAGTCCCTTGGCAACATAGGGGCTCACCCACCAGAACTCGTTGCAGCAGTCGGCAAAGGCTTTGGCTGTGGGTGGGACGGGCAGGTAATCTTGATCGCTGGGACGCGGATAAGGCTCAATGATGCCGTCCTTGTCGAGCAGCAGGATGCTTTGGCTGTCGCGTCCCAGGTCGGCCAGCTTTTCCAGTGGGTAGACGCCCAGGTCAATGCGGTTGCCGTCGGCAAATTGCATCAGGTAACCAAAGCCGCCGTCATCGGAGGGGGGCGGATCCTGCATGTCCTCGGGCATCTGCAAGATCATCAACTCACCGAAGCGGCGAATCCATTCCAGATTCTTGCGAAAGGGAACCATGTCGGTGACCAGGTAGACGATGTCGAAATCCTGAAAGATGTCGCGCGGCGCGCCGGGGCTGGTGCGCGAGCCGTTCATGATCACCGCGCGGATGCGCTCATCTTCCCGGGCGGTGCAGAGGATCAGGTCAAGCATTTCTTGTTCACTGCGCATGGAGGCTCCTTCGGGGATAATGGATCAGAATATTTGCATGCGGTTAATCATACGACAGGCAATTCATTTCCAATCAACTTCAACGCTTTGATCAAAACATTCCGCACCCCGTTGTTCTGCTCGCTGGCAACTAATTGACGGAACACCGGCAGCAATTGGGCTCTGGCAGGCGGATGATACCGCGCAATTTCGCCCAGCGCAAATGCGGCGCACCAGCGGATGACAGTGCTGTTGGCGGGATGCTCGCTGACGTTCTGCAGAAGGTAGGGGATGGCAAGGGCGGATGGTACAGGGTAAACCCGTGCCAAATTGCCAATCGCTTCAGGGACGCCCCAGCGCACACGAGGGAGGGGGTGGTTGATATAAGCGATAAGTAGTTCAAGATACGGCTCAAGCAGCTCAGGCTTTTGCGCCGAGATATGCTTCAGTGCGTCCGCGCAGGCGCCCATCTCTGCGCCGCGAGCCGACTCGAAATAAGCGATGAAATCGGCGACCGGGATTTCGCCCGTCAGAACCGCTGAGACCAGGCGGTTCTGTTTCTCTTTGGGTTTGCTTTTCGAACGCAAGATAATTGCAATGGGTGAGAACATTTTTTCCTCGTGGTTGTGAGAAACGCAGTCAAATCGCGAACCTTCCCATTGTATGCAGGGGCGATCATACTTCCAGCAGTATAACAAAAGCCAGCCCTTTCGTGTGCGATGGGATCTCTTTGGCGAGCTGGCACCGAACCACTCGAATTCAATTGGGCTATAATCATTACAGTATCTCCATCTTGAAAGGAACATATATCCGTTCTCATGGCTCATCTGCCCCTGCTCTGGCTGTCTGCGGCGTTCCTGCTGGGCATCCTGGCGGGCAGAGCGGGCAGGCTGCCCTGGGGATTCTGGCTGGGGATCGGGGCGGGGCTGGCGCTGTTCAGCCTGCTGGAAATTCGCTTCCTGCCGCAAGATTATCAGCGCTGGCGCAGGCGCTTCTGCCCGCTGGCGCTCAGCCTGGTGTTGGCTTTGTTTTGCCTGGGGGCGGCGCGCTACCAGGCTTTTCTTCCCCGCAACACAATGAATGAGGTGCAATCATATATCGGCAAGCCGTCCCTGCGCCTGACCGGCAGGGTTATCCAGGCGCCCGAGCTTACCCAAAGCCTGGTGCTGGTGCGCATCAAGGCAGAACAATTGTCGCTTCAGGGCTATGAACCCCGTCCGGTGCGCGGCGGGGTGATGGTCTGGCTGCCGCTGGGCAGCCATTACGCCTTTGGCGACCGGCTCAGCCTGGATGGAGAACTTGTCGACCCGCCCGCGTCGGGCCAGTTTTCATACAAAGAACACCTGGCGCGCCAGGGTGTTTTCGCACTGATGTTGTACCCGCGCCATCAACGACTGGAATCCGCGCAGAGCGTGAAACCGCGGCAGAATATCGGCTTGTGGCTGGGCATCCAGATTGACCGGCTGCGCCAGCACAGCTACACGTTGATCAATCAGTGTCTGCCCCAACC
>CAZCBJ010000063.1:0-18393 GCA_964496705.1 uncultured Anaerolineaceae bacterium
GTTTGGGTGAATGGTGTTTTGGTCGATCCATTACAATGGCTGGGTTCAAACTTTACGTAAGGCAATATGCTGTCTTGGAAAATCAAGTAAGGTATAATTACTTCACAGAAATTTCAGTAACAAGAATTGATAACGAATGGTGAAAATTACCAACACAAACAACACAGATTTTTGGGAAGATTACCAAATTCAGGATAAAGAACTAGATTTTCTCTATAACCACCTACTAGAGATTGAAACACCTCAAACCTCTCATGACCTAATTAGAGCATTAATTCATGAGAGAATTCTTAAACAAAAGAAGAAACTCGAAGGGCGGCAAAACAAAGGGGTCGAAGTTTTCTTGCCCAAGGAGAGGTATGCTATAGGACAAACAGTGGCATTCGCCTCTCTCGGATGGAAAACAGGAACAATTACCAACATACGGGATGGTGTAAATCCCGATATTCCTCCATTTGAGGTGATAGAAGTTACCTTCCCAGATGGCGAGATTCGCAGATTTGCCTCAGGGATTGAAGATCATAAATTGAATCAACCCATCCCAATCGATGATCACGACGATAACCTGGATCCGGATCGTGTTTATCAAGCTTATGGTATTCGACTGGTGAATCAGCTGGAAGAAATCTTATACGAGCGCGATGAGATCGTATTTATTGCCGGTAGTTGGTTCCCACGATCGCTTTTAGTGGATGTGAATATTGGTTATTTGAATATGGCAGAAGCATTGCTCGAAATGGAAAACGGGAATCCACTAACCACGAAAAATATCCTCGATCAAATTGAGCTCCCTACTGATGTTAACCAAAACCTTACAGAATTCTCTTTGAATTTGGCCCTTCAAGAAGATGGTCGGTTCGATGAGGTCGGCCCATCTGGTGAGGTACAATGGGCATTGAAGCGGCTAGAACCTGAATGGGTGCAAAATCCACCAATATACTTGCGTTTTGGCACTGTGCAAATCGATCGCAGCCAAATCGCGAATTTTTTACCATTATTAGATCATGAAATTATAGATGAATATGAGACTTATCCTACCCAATCGTCAAAAGATGAAACCCATGTTTGTTTGATATTTCCTCATTGGTATTGCGGGACCATTCCTTTGACTGCGCGAACCAGCCATATTTTTCCATCAGCTTTAGTGTCTCCCAGGGTTAGGTTCACATTTAGGGATGCCGACACCGGGCAAACCATGCCTGGCTGGGTTGTTCGTCCTTCTAAATACATATTTGGGTTGCAAGAATGGTATCGAACGCAGGGTGTTATTCCAGGCACGATTGTGAAACTTGCCAGTGGTGACGCTCCTGGCGAGGTAAAGGTCAGATACGAACGGAAAAGGCCAACCCGGGAATGGATACGCACCGCATTGGTCGGTACTGATGGCGGTATAGTATTTGCTATGTTAAAGCAATTGGTGACTACACATTATAATGAGCGCATGGCTATTGCCATACCCGACATAAACGCCATGTCGAAATTTTGGGAAGCAGGAAATAAACAGCGGCTGAATCTCGAGCAGACGATCATACTAATGATGAAAGAATTGGCTAAACTGAATCCACAGGGGCATGTCCATTTAGAGGAGCTATATGCTGCGGTAAATTTAACCCGCAGGTGCCCACCCAGTCAAATACTGAGCGTGATCCTCGAGAAAACCTGGGCTAATCATCTTGGTGATTTATACTTCAGACTGCAAGAGCCGCTAAATTAGGAGGTGAACAAGGTATGGTCGAACAGATGAAATACAGCCTTGTGAAACCAGGGCCTGAAACGCCCTTTCATATAGATTTTGATTGGTGGAAACAACATGACGGGAATTGGCGGATATTTCTTCACAGCTGCCTTTGCCCAATTCATCAAGAGACATTTTCAGATACAACTGAGATCAGTTATATCGATTGGATCGACGCCGAAACCGCAGAGGTTACAAGCATTGATGGTCTGCAATTCATCTTGATTAATCATTGTGCCAAGCAGCCTGAGTTCATCACAATAAATACAACATTGGTTGATGCGGCCTTCCGTACTTTGCTATCCAATGGTAATATTCCAATGACGATTAACGAGATCGCAAGGGTGACCAACCGCCCTGCTGTAACCATTTTGCGCACATTATCAGGAGGGCAAGTCTATAAAGGCTTGCGCCCATGTCACTAAGTATCGCCCCGATAGGTTGTGTTTGCCCCTGTAGCTCAACAGGACAGAGCACCGGACTTCTAATCCGATGGTTGAGAGTTCAAATCTCTCCAGGGGCGCCAGGTTACCAGAAGTAAGGGGTCAAAATTGGGCAACAAGGTTTTCATCATAGACGACGACGTGACTATGCGAAAGCTTCTAAAAACCCTCTTGGAAATTGAGGGGTTTTCAGTTGGAACGTACAATTTTGGCAACGATGATGATGCCACCATTCTCGATATTGAGAGTTTTGACCCCGATGTTTTACTGATGGACGTCCATCTGAGACACACCGACGGAATGTTACTTCTAAAAAAAATTCGCACCAATAACCATCTTACAAACTTACAGGTTTTGATGACCTCTGGAATTGATCGGAAAACCGAGTGTCTTCAAAATGGCGCAAATGATTTTATTTTAAAACCATTCATGCCAGATGAACTTATATTGAAATTAAAAAAAATGACTAAATTCAGTAGGAGCAATTAATTTGTCAAAAAAACACAACAAGGCGAATTTCAAATGGCACACGATGGATATTCATATCCATACGCCAGGTTCCGCCGACTACCAGCAACCCAATATTTCCTACTTGAGCATACTGCAACGGGCAGAAACCCGAGGGCTGGATATTATCGCTTTCACCGATCACAATACAATTTCGGGATATCGAAAAATGAAAGAGGAGATATTCCAGCTTGAAACGTTAGAAACACTCAACCGGTTGCTTCCGGAAGAAAAAACCAAGTTAAATGAATACCGGAGGTTGCTGAATAAAATGCTGGTTTTACCAGGTATTGAAGTTACAGCGACTTTTGGTTTTCATATCTTGGGTATTTTCTCTCCGAATAAACCTGTCCGAGAAATTGAGCACCTCTTGCTTTCTCTAAATATTCCATCAGAATCACTCGATGAAGGCGCGATGAACGTCGGCGCAACTGCAGATGTGCTAACGACTTACCGCTTGATCAATCAAGCAGGAGGCCTGGTGATCGCCGCCCATGCCAACTCTAGTAATGGCGTTGCAATGAAGGGTTTTAATTTTGGCGGCCAGACGAAAATTGCTTACACGCAAGACCCAAATTTACACGCGCTTGAAGTAACAGACCTGGATCTAAAAAGCAACCGATCTACAGCCAACTTTTTTAATGGAACCAAGCCAGAATATCCTCGGCGCATGCATTGTATCCAGGGGTCAGATGCGCATCGCTTGGTAATTGACTCGCAACGAAAGAAAAATTTTGGCATCGGCGATCGCTCCACTGATGTACTTTTACCAGAATTGACATTTGAGGCCCTACGCGAAATATTTTTAGGGAATGATTTTTCTCGAACCCGACCCAATAGACACATCGAGGAACCCGCATACGATTTCATCCAATTGGCCATTGAGCAGGGATCAAACATCATTCAAGAATTTCATGAAACGATGACAATTCGTGGAGGTAAACAATACGCAATCCTTGCCGATATCTGTGCTTTTGCCAATACAAATGGAGGGACAATATATATTGGGATTGCCTTGAAACCCAAGAAGATCATTTCCGGTGTGGAAGATGCTGAACAGGCTATCAGGACCCTGGAGATAGAAATAGGGAAAAGAATCAGCCCACCGTTAAAATGTGCCGTAAATATCGATGAGTTCTCATCCAAAAAAATAATTAGAATTTTAATCCCCAGGGGGGATGATCCCCCCTACGCCTTGGACGATTCTAAAATTTATATCCGAAACGAGTCTGAAACAGGCTTGGCCGTTCGCGATGAAATTGTCGGTTTAGTGCTTCGCGGCAAAAAACCTGAAAACGGCCCCATAATGGCTGTAAAAGAGGACGCAAAATCAGAAATGATTAGCACGGACGAAAACACCTCTCCGCGTACTGGGGTCGAAGTGATAGATTGTGAAGATCGCGAAGGGACAAATTATTACACAATGCGCGATCTACGTAATGGCAACATCGTAAAAAATGTTACCGAATCATCAGCACGCAAATTGTGGCATTACGCAATTACCAGATATAAAGAGATCAAGAAAAGCCCTGAAAAGATGAAAATAAAGTGGAGCGGAAATTTTGGAATGATGAAAAGGGCAAAGCAAGGGAAAACGACTCTCTACGATCTCGTCGAACGAAAAGGGCAAAACCTCCATTTTTACTTTGGGGTAAATGAAGACGGCATTCACGGGGCCTGGAAAATTTTCGCAGGCGAAGAATAGCGGAATGATTAAAATTCAGGTCGGCATCATCACCAAATCAGATCGTTCCTCACTTGGGACGCGAATCGATATATCTGGCCCCGCATTGAAACAAGCTTGCGAGAATTACAACTGGCACGTTGTTAGAACTGACCTAATCTCCGACGACATGATAGGAATTACCTCGTTATTGCTGCAGTGGTCTGATGATGGATTATTGGATTTGATCCTAACCACAGGTGGTACGGGGTTCACGGCCAGGGATAACACCCCTGAAGCGACCTTGGCAGTAATTGAGAAAAATACACCAGGCTTATCTGAAGCGATGAGACAGGAGAGCCGCAAAATCACATCCCACGCCATGCTGTCTCGGGGTGTTTGTGGAATTAGACGGAAAACCTTGATTATCAATCTGCCGGGCAGTCCAAAAGGGGCAGTCGAAAACTTACAGATCGTATCTAGCGTAATTCCTCATGCGATCGAGTTAATTCGCGGTGAACCTCAAGCGGATGAGAACCATTGAGCTGATCAGCAGACATCAATTTTTCTCCAGCGACTGCTTTATATTACAGCCTTTTTGCACGACCAAAACCGGGACATTTTTGGAAGTCAGTCCTTCAAAAACTTTATCAATTTTATATGGGCTTCCAAATGAGTTTTGGTCTATCATAACCACCACCGGTCTTAATTCGCGCATTATTATCTCTCCAACTGCCAGAATTACCTCTTCTCGAACCGATGGTGTAATTAAAATAACCGTGCTCCCGCGGGGCAAATAACTTATCTGACTTTCGACCAGTCCATGTATAGGGAGCTCGCCTTCGCATTGCAGCAAAGCCAGGGTTTCCAATATTTTGCTTAACTGACGGTCCGTACGCTCAGCCGGCAAAATGGTATATATCTGTCCGGCGCTGATGAACCCGATTGCCTGGCCTTTCTTGATAAAGTATTTTGCAATCGATCCGGCACAGGTCACACCATATTCATAAGTAGATGGATAAAGAGTGAATTCTTCTTTTTGTGTCCACCACATCCAATTTCGCCTGACTCTAGCAACCTCATCTGCTTCAGAGGAAGTTACGTGTCCATACCTATAAGAATCTAGAATAATCCACACATCAGCTTGGGGGTCCTGGTCAAATTCTTTTACCATTAATTGCCCACGTCTGGCTGTGGAAGACCAATGTATCCTATTGAGTGGATCTCCATGTGCATACTCACGCACGCTGGCAGCATGAGGCGTCACTTCCAACGACCGACGCCTGAGGGCACGACCACCAGGTAATAAGCCAGGTGGAAAAGGAAAAGTGGACAAATCAACAAGATGCGGTAAAACCAACAAGGTTTTTTCACCCGGAATTTCTTTTTGCGATGCAAACAACCCGAGAGGGTCTCCGCTTGAAATAATGGTTGGACCAAGATGATATTCTCCCCGCCTGATCAATAAAGTATATATCGCGTAAGTTCGAAGAGACCTTGGACCAATCCAGGACAATATTCTTGAAATGGGCGCACCAGGCAGAGGACTTTTTTCTCGCACATCCAGCCATAATTTTGCCAATTTGGAGTTATTTACAACCTCTATGGTTTCATCGAAAACTTCCCCAACCTGTTGTCGACTTCCTCTGACAAATCGCCGTATCAGTATTCCTCGAATGGAAAAGAATGACCAGATCCAACTGGCAAATATTATGAAAACGAACAAGTAGATTAACCGATAATATATGTTGTCGCGAATAAATATGGATGCCACAACAGATATTACTGTTAAAAAAAGAAAGACCCAGAAGGTTTTCCTAACAATCATTCAATTTCCCTAGTCAAGAAGGGAGCCTAACCACATCGCTACCAGGCACAGGAAGGACATTGATGATTTCTTGAACAACCTGCCCGGCTGTAATATTCCTAAGTCTTGCAGAGGGATTTATTACCATCCGGTGCGCTAAAACAACCTCAGCTAGAGACTTGATATCATCTGGTAGAACATAATCCCTTCCCGCCAGCGCAGCCTTTGCCTGTCCACCTCTGAATAAACCCAGACTGCCACGCGGGCTGGCGCCCAGATAAACATCAGCGCTTTCGCGAGTGGCTCGAGTCAACTCAACTATGTATCTCTTCACAGCCGGAGAAACATATACCTGCTTGATGGTCTCTTGCATGGCTAAAACATCCTTGACGGTGACAACCGGCGTCAAGTCACGAATAGGATGGCGCAATTGTTGAATCTCGAGCACCTTAATTTCTTCTGTTAATGCAGGATAACCGAGGCGAATGCGCATTAAAAATCGGTCAAGTTGCGCTTCGGGAAGAGGAAAAGTGCCTTCATACTCTATAGGATTTTGTGTTGCCATGACTAAAAACGGCTCTTCCAACAAGTGTGTTACCCCATCAACAGTAATCTGGCGCTCTTCCATTGCCTCCAGTAAAGCCGATTGGGTTTTTGGAGTAGCCCGGTTTATTTCATCTGCTAAAACAATCTGTGACATCAACGGACCAGGTCGGAATTCGAAATCCCTCGTGACTTGGTTGAATATCGACACCCCAGTCACATCTGTTGGCAACATATCGGGGGTAAATTGAATTCGATTGAATGAACAGCCCAAAGACTTGGCAAGGCTTCTTGCCAGCATCGTTTTCCCTACCCCAGGCACATCTTCAATCAACATATGTCCCTGGCTCAATAAACAAATAATAACCAGTTCGATAGTCTGCCTTTTTCCAACGATCACTAATTCAAGATTGCTTACGAGGCGTTCGACAAAAGTGTTGATCTCCATTTGAGTGCGTTCCATGCTTTTATGCTCCTCCAGAGGTAGTATAACCATTTTTTTGATTACTCACAACAAATTTCTCATAACAGCAAAATATTCCCAGAGAAATGAGCGAAAGCATCGTTATGATAAGCCCCAGAGTAAAAACGACAGGTTTGTAAATGAATTCGACTGAATGAAATCCTTTTGGTAAGAAAACTCCGCGAAAAACATAATCGGCCGTATAGATGTTGACCTTCTGACCATCTAATTTAGCAATCCACCCAGGATACCACGTGTCCGCAAACACCAACCAGCCGTCAAACTCAGATTCTGTGGCCAAACGCACTGAAATTGAAGTTTCATTTTCAATGGTTGCATGAAAAACACCTGAACTACAAATTTCTGATGGGTTTTGACTGGAACCTTCCAGCACAACCCGATAAACAGCACCTGAAGTTCGATTGACTGCTTCCTTTCTCACTAATTCAAACGCTTCTTCTGGGGTATGGGCTTTCATGCCACAAGAAGTCCAGCGTATTCTCTGAGAAACGGCTATTGATTCCTTGCTCACCCCAAGGCGTGACTTGATATCTAAACCAAAAATTTGGTCCACTCCTGACATGGCGAGGTATTGTCGCTGGATAGGTCCACTGCTATGATTGATCTCCTCAATCCAATCAACGTATCGTTTGGGTAGCAAAGGATCAAAATTATTAATAAAGTGCGTACCAGTAAATACATTGCTATTAGGCAGGTTCATATTTTTCATTAATCGATAATCGTCTAGAAAACGATAGTCAGAGAAACGAAAAAATTTTCGGAATTTGATCGAATTTTCATCTTCTGTTGAAAAAAAGGCTCGAATCTGCTCGGTTGGTCTAGTTGTTGAAAAAAATTTACTTGGCAATGTTGGATTGAGACCAGCACCTGCAATAACCAAATCACAAATCAAGAAAATAGTTGCCGCGGATTTCCAAATCAAATCCTTTCTGGATTGCAAATCATCTGGTTTACTTAAAGATAATATACAGTAAAAAAGGAGCAACGCACCAGTTATCATGACAGGCGTGATGAATGATTGTTCGATGGACGGCAAGAGAAATTTCGCTAACAGAGCGCCGGCTGAAATCGAGAAAGCACCGGCTGTCATCAGTCTCGTCCAGTACAACGACTTACCTGTTGGTCGTTGCCAGTACATACTGCCAATTCCTGCTAATAGACATAAGGCAAAAACAAGCCAGATCAAGAACCGGCTTGGCGCCTGAAACATCGCAAAAGTTGGCACATTCCGATAAAGAAAACCAAACACGGGCAAATTTCTCCCCAACGCCAGGATAATTGAGAGAATACCCAATCCCCAAAGAAAATAACGTAAAAATAAACGGTCTTTGTTCACGGGCGATTCTCGACGACCGGGTAGAAATACTAATAGAATTGGTAATAGACCGATATAGATTGAATCCTCCCAAAAAGTGGCATATCCCCAATAGTTACCATTCCCAGGGTTTCCAAATAGATTTGGAGAGAATAGGCCAAGTAATCTCCATGGCCAGAGTGAGTATGAAGCTGCCGCCTCATAATCGACAGAGATTGCGCGTTGAGAGTTTTGTAATAATTCTGCTGTGGGCAATAATTGAACGGCTGCCACTAAAGCCGCTGCTACAATCGCAACAACCAATTTTAGAAATATTGAAAAAATGGATTTTGTGTTTCGAGCGCGGATTGCACCTGCAAACACCCAGAATAGCACTAACAATATCGTATAAAAACTTAGCTGGGCATGACCGGCCAATAGTTGCATACCAATAAAAAACACTAGACGAAGCCAATCCCGGAAAACGGGCTTTTCAATGCCTCTCAATGGAGAGGCGAACGATGAAACCGCAAAAATAATCCAGGGAAGCCAGGAAACCGTCCATATCATACTAAAAAAACCAACTCTGGCTACCAGATATCCGCTTAACGAAAAGGCAAGAGCTGAAATACATCTTGCGAAAGGATCGAGACCAATTTTTTCCCCGAGATAGACCATCCCCAAACCAGCCCAAATGAGATGGAAAACGATTAAGAGAGTATGAGACCAGGCTAATCCCGGTTCGCCACCAATGGCGGCCAAAACATAGACAATCCATCCCGGCGGATAAAAAAAAGCAAGCTGATAATTGGCGAGTAAGGGCGAGCCCATGCCATTTAGTGGATTCCACAAGGGCAGCGTTCCGGTTCGGGTTGCTTCCCAGGCTAAAATCCTCCAGGGAATAAATTGCAGAAATGGTGTGCCCCAATAAAATGACTCAAACCTGAATAGTGGCCTGATATAGAGTAGGATTGGGCTGATAAACACCGGAGCATATTGAAGGATCCAATCAAAAGAAATGGAGGATTTAACCGGTCTATTCATTTTTAACTCGAAAGATTACCCAAGAATCAATTTCATCTATTATCTCGAAGTAATTAGCAGATAAAGGATCCCAAGATCCCATCATTCTCTCACTTGGTCCATAAAGCAAATAGGAGATATTTAACTCAGATAACACCTTCTTTCGAAAATTATCTGTGCTGTTCGGATCAAAATATTTGTCGATCACTATGATCATTTCTTCTAGTTTCGCACTTTCTGGGCCATGACCGATCAGAGTCCTCAGTGGAGCCCATGCCGGAAGGTTGTTACAAGTCAAGTAAGAACAAAGAACAATTTGGCCAGGTTCACTTTTCGCTTCAAGGCTGGTATAAATCCTGACTTCTTGTTTGGTGATAAAGGCTGGACTCTGTCCAGACAAAGCAACATTTACAGACCCAAAAAGGATAATTAACGATGGGAGTAAAGAAACAATTGAAATTATGTGGATCATTCTCTTTTTTACACCTATCGAGAGAGACCCAATGAAGAATAAGATAATCAAAGCAACCCAACTCCCCTCAGTCAATCTCCGTTGTACATTTACCGGAATGTATGCAAGTATCGGAATTAAGGCGAACCACATAAGGATGAAGGAAAAACGGTAAATTTTTTTTCGATCCTTTATCAACGCTACCGTTCCTGATAAAACGAAGGGCAAAAACAGACCATAAGCAAACAAATAATGGTGTATCGGAGGCGAAGTGATGATGTTTTGTGTAGACCAAATTTGCAGAAATGGGTCAGTCAAAAACTTTATCGAAGTGTAGATGATTAAAGGCGCAGAGAAAACAAATAAACAGATGAATTGCGGTAAATGTTTTCCGAATACCGCCAACATATCTCTCAGAGACAATTTTTGGTCACCTGTTATTATTGTCGAAATACAATGAATGACGTAATGGATAGCCATCAAAAATAAGCCAATCACAACAGTTAATGGTTGCATTAACCCGAGCACAAACAAGCACAAGCCTCCTGCAAGGCTTGTGCGAATACTCTTCTTCTCATCCATCTCAAATTGCTGCAAATAACACAATAGACCCCAAAGCAAAAACGCTCTCCCAACAGCGAGATGTGGCAGACTTAGAATTTCAAGAAAACCAAAGGTTTCAGGAGAATAAAATTCCAACGGAATTTCGGTTGCAACACCCCATAATTTTCCCAGGCCAATAACAAACAGCCAACCCAATCCCCCACCGAAAGCAGCTAACATAACTCCAAGTTTTCTATAAACTTCACCCGTTATAAAATGAGAAAGAAAGTCATACGTTGCCAAAACATATAGGATGATACCGATCCATCTAAAAAGATGAAATAAACCAATCAGTTGTCCATGAATGGCAGCACCTTTGGCCAGTTTTCCCAAGAGCAGATAAGGTAGAAAAGCTATTACGCCCGATTGAGGGTACGCACTGTATGGGGTGCGAAAAAGCCAGGATCCATACGAGCCCGAAAGCATTTTAGCAATGTATGAATTACCATCTTCGACCCCCAAAAAAAAACCAGTGAAAATGATTTCATCATTTGATCGAAGATACCCCAACGCATAAGGAATAGATGTGATTGCAATTACGATCACACCAAACCACAACACCCAGGTCCTCTTCCTAAGATAGTTGTTCACCTTTTTCTCGCTGAAGCAAATATGAAATACACAACAAGGTCGCCACAGAAATAATCACACCAAAGATAACCAATCCAGGTGTGAAAATAAATTTTACTTGATGCTGGCCAGGCGGTATATTAACTGCTCGAAGAATATGCTCAAATAATTCAACCTTTCCTTGAACGCCATCTACCCATACTTTCCACCCGGGATAATAAATTTCTGACAAAACCAGTGTTCCAGGACCCAAACAAGTCAGAGTAATTTGATTTGGATTAATGTTCAAATTCCAAACTTTCCTGGAGTCGTATTTTCCTTGATTGTCTGTTAACCACGCCCTGGGACGGTATTGCAAATTTTCATATAGTCGCAAACCCTCTTTTGACGAAATTTGAGTTAGGCCAACAAGTTGAATTGGGAACGAGGAGACCACATACTTTACATTCATCTTTCCTAAAAGATCCAGATCTGGCAGATAATTCTTATTATCCTCCACGGGATTCCCATTATTAAAAGGCGGAACGGATACACCATAACCCTTTCTTTTCACGCCAGTAGCTCCATCCATGTATTGAGCGTATATTCCAAGCTGCATCGGATCAACGCCATCGGCGAGCTCAAAACCATACAGTGCCGCCAGTTCCTGCGGCATACTGTATGAGGGTGAATATATCCGATAATAACTATCATTTTGCTTTACGAGCAACTCTGGCAATCTTTCGGGCGATAACACTAAATTTGAATCCTTAAAAGAGATCAAAGAACTGTTCACACCCAGAAAATCGAAGACCATTAAGGTTATGACGAATGACGAAAACATATGATTTGGAATTTTCGGTCGAAGAAATAAAACCAGGAAAAATACAATGGCTATCATTGTCGACCAGCTAAATTCCAGGTCAAGATAACCTTTCATGTATCCCATACCTATACTAAAAAACACGAGAAATATAAAAAACAAGAATAATATACGCTTGATGCTTCGATTTAACTTATGAATACCTTTTAATAGAAAATCCAACCCAAATGCAGCCAAAATAGAAATAGAAATTCCCGAAAAAATCAAGAATCTGGATGGCACCCTCAACCAACTGAAACCAGGAAACCTGAAAATTTCACGAAGAACGGGAATATAACCACCCAATGCCAATAATATGGAGAATAAAAAAGATAAAATCCAAAATCTTGTTTGTCTATGATTTTCAAATCGCGAGCATGAAATTATCAAAAGGAATAAAGGCAGGATGCCGAAATAGGATGTAGTCTCTGCATTTCCCCAAAAATCAGGAAAAAATAACCCCAATAAGCGCACGGGATTTAGAGATAGGTAGATGTTATCGCTGAGCGTTAAATTGGTACGAGTGGATAATTGGAGGTATTGCATCATAGGGAAAAGTAAAGGCGCTGCGATTAACACTCCAATAAATGGAGGAAGAAGGAGCAGTAGAAGACGGTGAACCACATTCTCCTTGGACGCCTTATGGAAATATTTTGAAGAAAATATTGTTAGCAATCCCCATAAAATCACAGCCCCGATAATCATTCTAGTATCGGCGATCAGGATTATTGCCAATAATAATCCCGATTTTAAAATCAAATTCCTAATATTTTTTTCAAAAGTAGTAGATAAAAGCCAAGGAATCCATGCTACAGCAAAAAGCATGCCTATATGCCCTGAGGCAAAATGCGCTATCAGCTTTGGCATCAGTGCAAAGCTATAAGCTGCAGCCAAGGCTGGAATCATGCCAATTTGATGTTTACGGACGAACCTGTAAAGTCCAATTCCACCAAACACCAAATGAGCAATGACTAATAAATTAAAAGTGACAGCCGACGGAAAAATGGCCGCAAGCCACAGAGGAGGATACCAGAGGCCAGATAATGGATTCGCTGCAAACGGGTATCCCGAAAGAATGGTGTTCGACCATAGTGGAATTTGTCCCCACTCAATTAGGGTGCGGTTGATAAATAATGCGTTTGGAAGATGAGTGACTAATAAATCTGTGTAAGGTGAACCAAACGGGAAGGGAAATCGACTTAAATTTACTGCAAGAAAAATAAATGGGAGGAAGATCAAAAAATAGAAATGCCGATCTTTCATTTCAAATTATTCTCAAGATCAATAATTTGCACATCCCCAAATGAAAAAACAACAGAATTTCCAAGCTCAAGGTAAAGACCCCCCAAATCATGTTCGCGAGGACCCCAAAAAATATAATCCACATGATGTTGGGTCACAAATTTCAACTGATCACTGATCGTTTGTAAACCTGAAAAAAATTGAAGCACTCCCTCTTTTTCTCGAACAGCATTTGGAGTTTCAAATGGGTGGCCGTAGACTACCTTTCTACCCGCCAAAGCTGGAATAAAAAGACTGGTGTCTGGGGATGCTACAACGATAGCATTTTCAGGCGTATTCTTCATCAGCCAGAATAATGCATCCTTCTCACATCGATGTAAGAAAATGGCCTCGTTATTCCCTATCAAACCACCGAATCCAGCCAGAATAAGGATAATGTTGGTTGGTAAACTAAGTCCGGTTATTACCCAAATCAACCAGTTCCCCTTGCTCCTTTGATGTAGCTGCATCAATCCAAAGAGCCCGAGAAGAACTATTGGGATAAAAATCCCAAAAGTAAATCTTCGCTGAAGAGAAAATGGAGCATAAATCAATGCCAAGCCTACAAACAACCAGATAGTCAACAATCTATATTTCGTTGAAAAAGTTTCACGACGAAGGAAAAGAAAACCTATAAAAGAGAAGATGATCATAGGCGAGAAAGATATGATCAAATCAAGAATATCCGGGGATTTAGTGATATTTTGCGCATTCCAGATTTGAAGAATTGGATGCAAATTGGACACCCATGATTGGTAAAGAAGTAGAAGAACAGATGGGATCAACGAAAATACAAATTCAGGAATATAGAATTTACGTAAACTCCAAATAACAAAGGCAAAATTAATAGATCGAATAATAATAAGTAAGACAAGACCGAACGGCATGATGACTGCCAGAAGAACACTCAAGAGAATATTTAATATCCACTTGAGTATTGTTCCATGTCGATCACCCTCAAAAAGAAGAAGGAGAAAAAGCGCCATTCCCACAGGAAAATGAGGATTGGTATAACTAGACAAGAAAACATATGCTTCAGCTACCCAGAAGTCAGAGGTGAACATTCCCAATGGCACAACCAACCATCCCATTCCCGAACCGAATACCAGTAGACATATAGCAATTCTTCTCCACTTCAATGGAAAATCAATGTGCTTTTCAACTGTTTTAACCAACACCAGAAATAAAAATAATGCGCCAATAATCCGCGAGATATGATAAAAGACAATAAGATTTTGCTTAAATATTCTTGCCAAATGCCCTAAAAACAAATAAAAACCAAACAAGAAAACAGGCTCTCCCGGCTCAGAAGCATAAGGCAAGACAAAAAGAAAATCCCCTTTCCATCCCTGGTGCATTTTGGCAAGATAAGAATATCCATCCATCGGATTGGCCAGGAAACCCGAAAACACAAGGTCTGGTTTTTGTATCAGAAATCCATATAGATATGGCGAAGTAATCGCCACGAAAAATATTACACCGATTATCACGTAAAATTTTCTATTATTCACTACTGGAAGAGTATACAATACTCAAAGAAAAAAAGCTAAGATATGTCGTTAAAGTTAATTACTTGTTGAACCAAGAATTCACCTCTATAATGTTCTTATGAATCAATCTTTTCAACTATACCAATTACAACAGATTGATAGTCAGCTTGACCGAATAAACGGAAGAATCATTGAAATTCAAAATGATATCGACAATAATACTTTGATTTCAGAATCAAAGAAACAAGTGGCGCTTGCCACAGAAGCTGTCAAAAAACACGGGGTGATAATAAGAAAGCAAGAAGATATTGTACAAAACACACAAATAAAGATTGAAACCAATGAGGCATCCTTATATAGCGGAAAAATTCAAAATCCGAAAGAATTACAAGATTTACAGGCTGAAATCCAATCTCTTCATCGTTACTTAAGTGCACAAGAAGATCTGTTGCTGAATGAAATGTTATTGCAGGAACAATTAGAAATTGATTTGCAAATAGCCAAAAAGCACTTAATTCGAATCGAGGCTGAAGTAAGTACAGATCAAGCCAGTCTTCTCGGCGAAAAAGACCGGTTAATCATAGAACAAAAAATGTTAATTGAAAAGAAAGATGCAATATCCACGTCTATTTCAGAAGTAGATTATGCGTTATATTCTCGGCTGCGTAAACAGAAAAGGGGACTGGCCGTTGTTACTATTCAAGAAAAAAATTGTTCTGGGTGTGGTGCAGAAATCAGGCCTTCCGAGAGGCAGGCAGCCACATCGTCGAACCAAATTGGTTTCTGTTCTTCATGTGGAAGAATTATTTATGTGGGATAAGATATGTTTAAATTTCCTTTCAACTTTGATTTGATCTCATTTTGGATTGGTTTTGTAATCGCAATTCTTCTGTGGTGGTTATCTGGAAAAGTGAAATTGTGGATCGTAAAACTTAATAAATACAATCAAGATCAACAAGCAAAAACAAAGAAGAAAAATGTCACTGCGACAGAATCTGTATATCGGCAGCAAATCTTAGCAAAAGCTCAATCCAATCATATAGCCCGATCGTTATTCACCCTTGATGAAATTTTGGTTGAGCCAAAGCTGATCGCTCCACCTTTATATATAGTTAATCCCCAAAATTTTCACGAACCATCAACAATTGTTGATCAAACCATTCCCTATACACCGGCTTGGCCTGAACTTTCGGCATATTACCCGGTTTCAAGACTAACCCTGCCTCAAGCCTGTTATCACAATGCAAATATAGCCGTGATGGGACAGCCGGGAAGCGGCAAAACGATCATGCTTGCAGATTTTGTATCATTAATTGCCAGAAAATCTCGTCGTGCGGGGAAATTCGCTGAATACTTACCCATTTTTTTGCATGCCTTGGATGTTCTGGAGATTTTAGAAAAGAACGATCAGCCTGACGAATGCATAATCGATCTGGCACTCAATGATTTTTCAGCCAGTCAGCAAAAAAAATTGCTGCCAGTCATTCTAAGTGCCCTAAAAGAAAATCGAGCGGTCTTTATATTGGATGGCGTTGACGAACTTATTCCCAGCCAGGTAGATTCGATAACCGAATTCTTACGTTCCCTATTGAAAAAATATCCGCGCCTGATTACCATTTGCGCTACATCCCCAGACTACCTGGACGGCTTGTTAAAATTAGGCTTCTTCCCCCTTGTTGTTGCTGCCTGGAATAACCAGGATCGTCAAGAACTTATTATGAAATGGAGTAAGGCCTGGAATCGTCACATCATGCCAGAGCTCGTAAATAAAGCGCCCAGTTCTGAAATCAACGAAGGGCTAGTAAATGCTTGGTTGGTGGGGTTACACCCATTTTTTAATCCATTGGAGTTGACCCTCGCTCTATGGGGTACGTATTCTGCAGATGTTACCGGATTAGAAATTATCGATCTCATCGAAGCGTATCTCCGCAGATGCGCGCCAGGCATACCGCATTTCTTGCTGGAGGTACTTGCGTCCACCTTGGTGACGCATGACAAACCCTCCTTGCCTCAATCAAACATGGAGTCCATTCTTAATAAACAACTCCCTCCCAAGCGTTCAGAAATCTCAGATAGACCCAACGACAGCTCCATACCTGTTGGCTCGCCAGGGCGGGATCAGGCTGTGTCATCCGGCTCCAGGATCATTGCCATCCTTTTGGAGAACAACGTCCTCCAGCTCACACAAAATGGAAATATCCGATTCGCTAATCCCTACATCGCAGGTTATCTGGCTTCTTTCCAAATGGCTGATATTTCCGAAGCGATTGTTTCGTTACCCAAATGGACGATACAAACCTGTGCACTAAATTTTGTATCAGCCCAAGGCAAGGCAAACCAATTGATGAAATCGATCCTATCTCTAGTGGATCCCACTTTATTTCGTGAGATTGGCTTGGTCAGCAGGTGGCTTAGAGATATGCCACGCAATAGTGAAGATAGAAAGAATATTGTACTTTTGCTTGCAGGCCTAATAATTAAAGATAACATCCCTGTGGAAATTCGGGCTGGTTTTGTAATTGCACTGATTCGTTCAGCAGACAACTTGGTTCTCCAAGTATTGAATACTTTGATTAAGCATGCTTCTCCTACAATCAGATTTCTAGGTGCGATTGGTCTCGGTGCATTACGCAACAGCAAGGCTATTCAAGACCTGGTAGGACTGTATTCCGACCCGCAACAAGAAGTACGAAATGCGGCTTGCCTGGCCATATCTGCTGTTAATTCACCAGAATGCGTAGAAATTCTCGCTGAAACCCTTCTTCATGGTGATGAATTCCTCCGTCAGGCAGCAGCCGAATCGTTCGCAAAGATGGCTAATGAGGGATACGAGATACTGAAAGACGCGGTGACGATTGATGATCTGCTGACAAGACGCGCAGCAGTCCAAGGCTTGGTTTTAATTAGAGAAGACTGGGTAAAAACCATGCTGGAGGAAATGTCAGTCAAGGACGGGCAATGGATCGTCAGAAACGCAGCCGCTCAGGCTTTGGATGTCATCCAAAAACCTTTTGCATATATCCCAAGGAGACTAACCCGCCCTGCTGAAACATCCTGGATTATTGATTACGCAGCTCAATTAAAAATGGGGGTTCCGGCTGATGAACTGGCAGTCGAAATCTTAGTTCACGCATTACAAAATGGTTCTTCTGAGCAAAAGATTTGCTCATTACAGTATCTGATCAGAAATCCCGATGAAGGGATCATACGATTGATTTTTGATGCCCTTTATCGTCACGAGACAACATTGTCTGGTGCTGCTTATCATGCATTATGGCTGATTGGGCTTGAGGGCGTGTCGATTCCTGCGCCCCAAAAATTTGGATATCTTTAATCACACCCCTGCTATTTTCTTGGCAACCATTTTTTGTAATGTGACCGCATCAATCCCCATTATGGTGACCAACTTTTTCTGCTTATCTCTCCCTCCAACAATTTCGATCTGATCCTTATCCACTTCAAGAATTTCTGCAATGAAATTGATCAGATTAATATTCATATCTTCCAGTCTTGAGGCAGTCTGCAACTCGACTTGTATTGAACCATCCTCATTAATCAAGACAATTCTATTCTTTTGCCTCTCCGGTATCACACTGATTGCTAAAGCGCTGCCGGCACCTTGGCTTTTAAAATGGAAATTTCTCTTTTTGATCATTTT
>CAZCBJ010000064.1:0-18234 GCA_964496705.1 uncultured Anaerolineaceae bacterium
ACCTGAGCAAACTGCTGGGCTCCTATCAATACATTGGCGACAATTCAGTCAACTTCACCGGCGGATTTTCCTGGTCACCGGATGGTCAGCGCCTGGCATTTTCCACCTCCACCTTCCCCAACATCTACATCCTCTCGCTGTCGAGCATGCAGGCAGAGAAGATCACCAACGTGGCTGGGAATTTTAAGATCAATCCAGATTGGTCGCCGGACGGCAGGCAGATCGTTTTCGCCGGGCTGATCTATGACGACCTGGGACCGTTCAACCTTTACACCATGAACGTGGACGGAACCAACTACCAGCGCCTGATCCAATGCGCCAATGACTGCCGCCAGCCCTCGTGGTCTCCGGACAGCAAACAAATCGTTTTTGTGACCAACAACGAAATCCATGTGATCCAAATCAACGGAGAAAATGAGCGTAAAATTGCCGCAGGCGGGATCAACACCTGGCCGCAGTGGTCTCCGGATGGCAAACTGATCGCCTTCATCCGCGCCATTTCCTATGAATCAACCCCTTATCTGTACCTGATGAATCCAGACGGCAGCGGTCTGCGCGCCATGACCGACGAACCGCTGAAACCGCGCCAGTTCAGCTGGTCGGCGGATGGGCGCTACATTTTGTTTGACAACTTCCCCGACAAAGGGCCTTTCCCGACCCTGTGGCTGTTGGAAGTGGACAGCGGCAAGACCCGCGCGCTGAGCACCGGCGGCGGAACCTATGCCCCGGCCTGGGCGCCAATCGGCAGCAGCCTGGTCGCCAGCGCTGAACCCAGCCCAGAGCCGAAACAATTGGAAGATTGCACCGCCGGCTGGACGCGCTTGAAAGCCGGCGGGAGCGCGCGGGTGATGGGCAAACCCGGCGACCCGCCCAACCGCGTGCGGTCAGAGCCTAAAAAAGGCGACAATCTCGTCGGACAGATCGAACCGGGCGCCGTGCTGGATGTGCTGGAAGGTCCGGTTTGCGCCGAGGGCCTTGTGTTCTGGAAAGTGCGCGCTGCGCTGCCCGCTATGACCGGCTGGACCGCCGAAGGCGACGGAGCGGAATATTACCTGGAGCCGCAGGAATAAGCAATCGGGCTGATCGGCGAATTGCTGCAATCAGCCCGACTGCTCTAAAGCAAAACCAGCTAGCTGACTTTCAAAGTCTGCTTGAGCTTTTCCTCGTTAAAATCAACGATGATGACGCCGTCGATGTCAAAAGTGGGCGTGGTCAGGTTGCCGTTGGCCCATTTTTTGACCTGCGCGGCGGCAGCATCGTTGGCGTAGATATCCACCTCGGTGTAAGCCAGATTGCGCGCCTTGAGCCAGGCGCGGGCGCGTTTGCAATCCGGACACCAGCTGCTGCAATACATCACAATCCCGCCCTGGGGCAACGCTTCAGCCGGGGCAGGCTTTGCTTCTGTCCCGGCGGCCTCGGGGTCGATCTCGCGCAGCACGCGGCGCAGCTCTTCGTTGTCGGGCTGCTGACCGATGTCATGGATGTCAATGTAACGGATAACGCCATGCCGGTCGATGACAAAAATGGCGCGCTCAGAGATGCCTCCATCGCGCAGCACGCCGTATTTCTCAGCCACCGCCCCGTGCGGCCAGAAATCGCTCAGCAGCGGATATTGTATGCCGCCCAGGCTCAGCGCCCAGGCTTTGAGGCACGGAACATGATCAACGCTGATACCCAGAACCTGGGTGTTCAATCCCGTGAATCTGGCCCTCTGGGCCTCGTACGACGGGATCTGGCTCGTTCATATCGGCGTCCAGGCCAACGGGAAGAAAGCCAGGACGACGTTTTTCCCGCGCAGGTCGCTGAGGGTGATATCCTTGTCGAGATGCGAGGGCAGGGTGAAATCAGGAGCAGCATGGCCAACTTGTAATTTCATAGTAGAACCTCTTTGAGATGAATTTTACCAGCATGTGGCGCCCGGGTGACCTTATCGGTCACGGCAGGTAACTGACCGCGCTCGGCGGGGTCAGGCTGGGAGTGGTTGTGGGACTACCGCTTGGGGTGCCGGTGGGCCAGGCAGTCAGCGTGGCGGTCGGCGGTGCCACCATCAACGCGCGAGTGGCGGTGGATTGGGGCGGCAGGGTGGCAGGCAGCTGCGTGTGGCTGGGCAGCGCCTCCATCACCAGGCGGGTGGCGGTGGCGGGCAGCAGCAGGGGCGGGGTGGCTGTGGGGCGGCTTTGGTACCAGACAGCCCCCACCCACACCGCGCCGACCAGCAGCGCCAGCGCCAGAACCCCCGCGCAGCCCAATCCCAGCCAACGCCAGGGCAAAGCGTAGGGCTTGGCGATGGGACGGGTGGGCTGGGCAGGAATTGCCACGGTGATCAGCGTGATGTTGTCATGACCGCCGCGCTGGTTGGCCAGGTCGATCAGCCCTGCCACCACGCTGTCAGCCGGCGGCGTGCCGGTCTGACCCACCGCGGCGCCGTTCAGGCTCAGCGGGCGAGTGTCCGACAGGGGCAGCGTGGGCGCCGAATGATTGGCGCGCGGCTGAAAGGCATGCAAGATTTCCTCGGGGGTGACCAGATCCGACAGCCCATCACTGCACAGCACCAGGCGGTCGCCGGGTAGGAGCAGCATGCCCTGATTGGCCGCGGCTTTCTCATCGCTGTCGTGCGGGTCTAAGCGCAGCCGAAAATCGACCTGCGGCGGGATGTCGGAACCCAGATAGCGGCGGATGACATGCGCATTGGGATGTCCGCGCACCTGGTCGGGGGTCAGCAGGCCAATGTCCAGCGCGTCCTGGATCCAGGTGTGATCCACGCTCAACTGGCGGATGTCTCCGCCGCGCAGCAAAAAAATACGCGAATCGCCGACCGTGGCGGTGAAGAGACGGCGTCCTTGAATCCAGGCGCAGGCCAGCGTGGCGCCCATGCCGCGCCTGGCCGCATCAGCGCTGGATTGGACCTGGATCTCGCCGCTGGCTTCTTCTGCCGCCCGGCGCATGATCTCGGGCGGATTGCTGCCGTCGCTGTCGGCGACCTGCTGGGTGATGCGGTCCACAGCCATCGCAGCCGCCACCTCCCCGGCGCGGTGACCGCCGATACCGTCGCACAGCACCGCCAGCAGCACCGGTGTGCGGTTGTTGCGGCTGAGCCGGAAGGCGGTCACCGCAAAGCGATCTTCATTTGCCTTGCCCTTCATGCCGGGATGCGTGGATGCGGCGACAGGCAGGTGGGCATGCGGCACACGAATCATTCGTTGTCCTCCAGCCGGGTGACCACCGGCTGGCGCGGTGGGGGCGGGTTGCTGTGTTCAAAGCGGAAGGATACCCGCCCCAGGTTGATCAGGTCGCCATGTTCCAGCCTGACCCCCTGGCGAGAAACGGGCGCGTAATTGACCCATGTACCGGCCACCGAGCCGGCGTCGGCGATCAGGAAATCCCCCTCCGCGCTCTGGGTGATGCGCGCGTGCAGTCCCTCCACGGAAGAATTGTTGAGCACTTCCATGGACAGGCGCGCGTCGCTGCCGAGGGTGATCTCGGGCTGGTTGAGCAGAATGATGCAGTTGGGCAGCGGGCGACCCGTGTCGGAGAGCAGCAAGAGGCGCGCGGGGGCGCCGCTGCGGTGAATCACCCGCGGATAAATGGGCGTGGTTTGACCGGAGATCAGGCGCGGACCGTCCTGTTGGATGTTCACCGGCTGGGTCAGCGGATCCTCAGCACGTTTGCGCGGGCGGGTATTGACCCGCCGCCCAGCCGTGGCCGCCGCCGCAGCAGATTTGCGGGTGTGCGTGCGCTGGCGGCGCGCCAGCACCAACACCACCGCCAGTCCGGCAACCAGCGCCGATCCGGCAATCGCCAGACGCTGCCAGGGAATTTGCATGGCGAACAGCGAAGGGCGCGGCTGCTCCACCAACACCTCCACCGGCGTTTCGATGCTGGCGCGCGCCAACCCCAGTATGTCCACCGCCTCCACTTTGAGCAGATGTGTGCCGCTCTCGGCGTATTGATCCAGCGGCCAATCAAATTCGTCGAACGGCGCGTCCAAATTTTCATCCACCAGCACGCCGTCCACATAAAAACGCGTCTGCTGAACGGCGCGCTGATGTCCATCCGGGAACTCGATCAGGATGCGGATGTTGGCCTGGTCGGGGAGCAGAACCTTCTTGCGGCTGCCTTCCTGCGCCTGCAGCGAACGTTGAATCTGCGCCGGCGGAGCCAGGAAAATGGGATTGGGCGGTTCAATGGAAAAGGTGAAAATGTGCTCGTTGCTCTGACCCTGAAAATCAGCGCGAAACACGCTCAGGCTCAGGCTGTGCGCGCCGCTTTGTTGAATTGCAGATTGATAGGTCAGACGGTACATTTGGCGCAGCGGCTCAAGGTAAACATCCGGATCGGGCAGTTGCTCGGCGCCGCTGAACAGGAAGAATTTGCCGCCGGTGCGCTCGGCCATGCGGCGCAGCGGCCCAACCAGCTCCTCAACAGTGGTGTTGGCCGGCGCCACCAGCCACACAAAAATGCGCACTTTTTGCAGCACTGCACGTTCGGCCAGGTTGGGCAGCGCGGTCAACATGGGCGGCGTGGGCAGCGGGGTGATGTAAAGGATGGCGCGCTTCATGTTTTGGTGCGGATTGGGGTCGGTAGCCAGGTCCAGCGCGGCGGTCAGGCTGGACAGCGCCGGCTGCTCGGTGAGCAGGTCGGGCTTGAATTTCTGGAAAGCGGCTGCCCAATCTGTTGTTTTTTGGGAATGAATGGCAAGCGAAGCGCTGTTGGTGGTCAGGCTGAAATCATCACTGGTTTCTTCTGGCTGAGCCTGCGCCCAGGCTTGCAGGCGGGTTTGCATCATTTCAAAGAGAGTCTGCCCACCCACCGGCGTGGTGTAGAAACCGGATGTGTTAAATGCGACGCTGAATTGCACGCCCGGCCGGGTGGTTTCCAACCCTTGCGCCAGGCGGGCTGCGCCGTCCTCCAACACCTGCACTTCATCCGGCTTTAGGTTGCCAATAAATTCCCCCTCGCCGTTATAGGCATCAAAAAAGAAGCTGATCTCAGGAAAGGCGCTGGTGTCAGGAGCGCTCATGCTCACCTTCCCGCCGCTCTGCCCGGCAGCGCTGCGCGGGGCGTTGAACAGGCTGGCTGCCAGCAATAAACTGACCAGAATTAACAGCAAACCAAAGCCGGAAAGATGGGAATGTTTTTCCATTTTCACCGCAACCAACAACCTGCCTAATTGTAATCTGATTCGGGAGAGAATTCTGATTTTACACCGATCATAATCAATTCAGATCATTGATTAATTTGCAAGTTTTGACAATTCAGGGGCGGAAAAACAGCCACCCCTCATTTCTGCAACGGCAGCCAGACCGAAAAGGTGGTGCCTTTGCCTTCCTGGGAGTTTACATCAATCATGCCGCCGTGGTTGCGCACGATCCAGTAGGCGATCGAGAGGCCCAGGCCGAATCCGGTACCCTGGCCGCGCTTGCGTGATTTCTCGCCGCGGTAGAAGCGCTCAAAAATGTGCGGCAGGTCCTGAGATGCAATCCCGGCGCCGTTGTCGCTGACAATGATTTGAGCGTTGTCATTCGACTTGCGCAGGGCGATGACAATCTGTCCGCCTGGCTGGGTGTACTGGATGGCGTTGCCCACCAGGTTGAGCAGCACCTGTTTCAGGCGGTCGCGATCCCCCACCAGTTGGACCTGGTCGATCTCGGACAGGCGCAGGTTCAATTTTTCCCCGGCCAGGGGTTTCATCTGATTGAACACATCCAGCACCAGCGTGTCCAGTTCCAGCAGGTGCATATCCAACGGCAGCCGCCCGGACTCCGCCTGGTTGAGCAGCAGCAAATCGCCGACCAGCCGCGTCAGGCGGTCCACCTCGGCTTCGATGCTGCTCAGCGATTCCTCATCCATCTCTTTGAGCTTGCGCATCAGGCCAACGTTGCCCTTGATCACCGTCAGCGGCGTGCGCAGCTCATGGCTGACATCGGCCATGAAGCGGCGCTGCGAGATGAACAACTGCTCCAACCGCTCCAGGGTGGCGTTGAAGGAATGGATCAACTGACCGATCTCGTCATCCGCGCTGCCGGCCAGAGGGATGCGGCGCGAGAGGTCATCGGCGCGGGTGATCTGGGCCGCCACCTGGGTGACCGTCGCCAGCGGCGCCAGCGCCTGTCCGGTCACCAGCCAGGCCGCCAGACCCGAAAGGCCCATCACCACCACCGCCAGCATCACCAGCACCCATGCCAGCGTTTGCTGGGTGATGCTGATCATGGTCAGGCGCTGGGCCACCTGCACCACCCCGGCCGGGCCGCGCTCGGTGCGCACCGGCACGCTCAACACGCGCAGGTTGCCCGAATTGGTGACCGAGGTGTTGAAGACCGTGCGCCCCGCCCGCCGTCCAATCTCGTCCAGCGGATTCTTCAGTCCGGGGGGATGCACCAGTTGGAGCTGGTTCTCGTTACCCCACACTTCATACAGCAAGTTTTCAGGGAGTTGCAGCGAGGCGATCGAGCGCGAATCGAACTGGCCGGACGGGTTAACCTTGAGCGCATTCACCAGGATGTTGGCCGACTCGGTCAAAGCCGAATCCACCTGGTCGAGCAAAATCACGCTGACCACACCGTAGACCAGCGCGCCGAAAATGAGCAATACTCCCCCCAGGAGCGAGGTGAAGAGCAAAGCCAGGCGCAGCCGCAACGACATTAAGGCGTCTCACGCATCACATACCCGACCCCGCGCGCGGTGTGGATCAGGCGTGGTTCTCCTTCCATTTCGAGCTTCTGACGCAGGTAACGAATATACACATCCAGCACGTTGCTCTCGCCGCCAAAGTCATAGCCCCAGACACGGTCAAAGATCATCTCACGGGTCAGCACCTGGCGCGGGTGACGCAGGAACAGCTCGAGCAGGTCGTATTCCTTGGCCGTCAGGGAGATGGTGCGTCCGCGGCGGATGGCCTGGCGGGTGGAGGTATCCAGGGATAGGTCAGCAAAGGACAGCACCGGCACACGCTCGGGCTGGGTGCGGCGCAGCAGGGCGCGCACCCGCGCCAACAGCTCGTCCAGCTCAAAGGGCTTGACCATGTAATCATCCGCGCCGGCATCCAGACCCTGAACACGGTCCTGCGTGGTGTCGCGGGCGGTCAGCATGAGAACCAACACCTTTCCACCGGTGCGCAGCTTCTGGCACACCTCGATGCCGTCCATGCCAGGCAGCATCAGGTCCAGGATGACCAGATCGGGGCGGCGGTCGCGCACCATGTTCAGGCCGGTCTCGCCGTCTAATGCGTAGTTAACCTGATAGCCTTCATACATCAGCGCGCGGCGCAACACTTTGACGATGGCCTCGTCGTCTTCGATGATCATGATCTGTTCTTTCATAAGCCCTCCTGGATGCCTTTGTTAATAATATACCACAAGATGAAAAGCTTAAACAGAATGTTCAGCCTAAAGGTTCGACAATCACAGACTATTGCTGGAAAAAGAATACATTCGCCCTTTTGCGGGAAGGACTGGTTTGCCAATTTCCTCCATCAGATCAGTTCATTTTCGATCAGGTATCTTTGTCTGAGGTCATCCAGACAAATCATGCGGCCTCTTTCCTGTAGAAACCAATGATCCCACCCGTTGCAAGGTGAGCCATTCATGAAATAACTTCCTGCTTTATGAATGGAACCCTCAAAACCATCCACCGTCCGCAAGCGAGCATCCGGTTTGATCGAAGCAAATAGCGAAGGATTCCGTCGGAAGTACAAAATTTGGCCCGGTTTCAAGATACCATTTTCGAGCAACTGGGAAAATTCCACCCGCGGGGCCATTTGCTTTTGGCTGCGCACCTCAAAGGTGTCTGAATCAAAAGAGCCTGGGGTGACAGCGTCGATCCTTTTTCTTGCCAACCGGATATAGGTTTCATCGCGCTCAATGCCAATCCAGTTGCGGTGGAGCAGCTTGGCCGCCGCGCCTGTGGTGCCGCTCCCAAAAAACGGATCCAGGACCACATCCCCCGGGTTACTGGAGGAAAGGATGACCCGATACAGCAGGCTTTGCGGTTTCTGGGTGGAATGAGCCTTCTCGCCGTGCTCATCTTTCAAGCGTTCCGAGCCGGTTGCCAGCGGCACCAGCCACCAATCACTGCGCATCTGCTTGTCTTCGTTCAGCCCCTTCATCGCATGGTGGTTGAAAGTGTAGCGCGCCCCATCACCGTTGCTGGCCCAGATCAGTGTCTCATGCGCATTAGTAAAGCGGACGCCCCGAAAATTGGGCATCGGGTTGGTCTTGATCCAGATCACGTCGTTGAGAATCCAATATCCCAAATCCTGCAGGATGGCGCCGATGCGGAAAATGTTGTGATAGGAACCAATCACCCAGATGCTGCCGGTGGGTTTCAAGACGCGCTTGCAGGCTGCCAGCCAGTCCCGGCTGAATTGATCGTATTCTGCAAACGAGCCGAACCGGTCCCACGCATCATCCACCCCATCCACCCTGGTCATATTGGGACGGTGCAGCTCGTTTTTTAGTTGCAGATTATAAGGAGGATCAGCGAAGATCAAATCAACGCACCGCTCAGGCAGCGTGTTCAACACCTCAACACAATCGCCCTGAATGATCTGGTTAATGGCTAGTGACATATCATCTCTCCGAGGCCAGATTCATTATAGCATGCAAGGCTGATCAGCAATTCCACGGAAGAAGGGTCAGCTCACGGTTGTACCGCAATTTGCGCTTATAATTGCCGTCATGCTCCCCGAACCTCAATTCCCCCCGGTGTGGGTGGACCAACCGCGCGCACTGCAGCGCATGACCGCCGACCTGCTCAGCCATCCACGGGTGGCGGTGGATACCGAATCCAACAGCCTGTACGTCTACCGCGAACAGGTCTGCCTGGTGCAATTTTCCACCGGCGAGCACGATTACCTGGTGGATCCGCTGGCGCTGACCGACCTCAGCCCCCTGGCGCCCATCTTCGCCAATCCGGGGATCGAAAAAATCTTTCACGCCGCCGAGTATGATCTGATCTGTTTAAAACGTGATTTCGGCTTTGAATTTCACAGCATCTTCGACAGCATGCTGGCCGCGCGCATCCTGGGCCGCCCGGCCATCGGGCTGGGCTCGGTTCTGGAGGTCGAGTTCGGAGTGACGGTGGACAAACGCATGCAGCGCGCCAACTGGGGACAGCGTCCCCTCAGCCCTTCGATGCTTGATTACGCCCGCCTGGACACCTACTATTTGATCGCCTTGCGTCACCGACTGAAAGCCGCACTGGAAGAAGCCGGGCGCTGGGAGGTGGCTGAGGAGGATTTCCTGCGCATGTGCGCCGTGCCAGTGCCTGAAAGCGAGAACGGGGTCGAGACTTGCTGGCGCACCGCCGGGCAGCGCGGTCTCAGCCCGCAGCAGATGGCGGTGCTCAAGGAGCTGTGCGCCTACCGCGACCAGCAGGCCCGCCTGGCTGACCTGCCGCCCTTCAAGGTGCTGAACAACGAGGTGTTGACCGAGCTGGCCGCGCGCTGCCCAACCACACCCGACGGGCTGACCGGCATCCGCGGGTTGCCCCCGCGCCGGATCGAGCGCCACGGCAAAGGGCTGCTGCAGGCGGTGCAGCGCGGTCTGCAGGCGCCGCCCCCGCAGCGCAACCACCGCCCCCGCCCGGATGACGCCTTTTTGGCGCGGCTGGACCGCCTGCGCACCTGGCGCAAACATAAAGCCCAGGAATTGAAAATCGAATCAGACGTGGTGCTGCCGCGCGAGGTGATGGAGAGCATCGCCAGCGCCGCGCCGCGCACGCTGGACGGGTTGGCGCGGGTGATGGAGAGCGTGCCCTACCGGTTGAAGACCTACGGCGTTGATATTCTGGCGCTGTTATGAACGCGCTTCGTGGGCGAGCAGCGCCTGTTTGCGCGCCAACCCCCAACGATAGCCGCCCAGCGAGCCATCCCGCCGCAGCACACGGTGGCAGGGGATGAGCAGCGAGACCGGGTTGGTGGCGCAACCGTGCGCCACCGCGCGCACCGCATCCGGCCTGCCGAGCGCTTCAGCCATCTGGGTATACGTGCGCGTCTGCCCGTAAGGGATGCGGCGCAGTTGCGCCCAGACGGATTGCTGGAAGGGCGTGCCGCGCGCGTCCACCGGCAGTTCAATGTCATCCAACTGGCCCGCCAGGTGTTCGGTCAGCGCTGCCCGCCAGGCCGAAAGACCGGCATCATCGCGATCCAAAGCAGCGGCAGGATACTCAACGCGCAGCGAATCAAAGGCCGCCTGAGCGGAATCTCCAAAGCAAAGAAAACAGATGCCGCGGTCAGTGGCCGCGAACAACAGGCTGCCCAAAAAACAATCCAGAAGAGAGTAACGCATACGAATGACGGAATTATACTCGATGTGAGTTGCGATTTTCCACTGCCTCCTGGTTGGATTCAATATGATGTCGGCGCGGCGCATCCAGCAACTGCTTGACGGGGATGGAGAGGTTGATCAACACGACATAGATGATTAACACCAACGGTCGCCTGAGGACTACCGCCAGCAGCAGGCTCAACCCCATGCCGATGCCGGCGCCCAGGCTGGACTTGCGCAGCGCAATCAGGAGGATCAGGTAAACCGCCATACCGATGCTGATTTCCAGCGGCATCAGCACCCACAGTCCGCCGACGATCACCGCCAGCCCCTGCCCGCCCTTGAAACCGGCGAACACGGGATAGTCGTGCCCCAGCGCAGCCAGCCCACCGGCAGCCAACTGCCAGCCCAATCCCAGGCCGTTGGAGCTGACCAGCAGAACCGCCAGCGCCCCCTTGCCAATATCCATGACCGCCACCAGCAGCCCGTATTTCAATCCCAGCGTCCGGGCCACGTTGCGCGCCCCCATGTTGCCGTCTCCCACTGAGCGAATATCCACACCCCCCACCACGCGCGCCACAATCAGAGCGGTTGGAATCGAACCGAGGATGTATGCCAGGACGAGAAGGGCGAAATTGCTGAGCATGACACCTCCTGATTAAATTAACCCAAATCAAGCCGGTAAGTGTCACCTATTTGTTATTTTTCACGCAGGGTATCGTCCAGCTTGTACACCAGCGGCAGGGTGATCACCGCCGCCAGAATCAGGATGGCCAGCACCACCCACACGCTGCGCAGCAGACCGCGCAATGCAATAAACAGCACTGCCGCGACGACGATGTAGATCAGCACACAGCCGGTGCCCAATTGGTCGTTGGTTTTGGCCAGCTCAGCGGGGCTTTTGGGTGGTTTGCGGGGGTTTGGCGGCGGCGCGGGGCGGGCAGGTTCCTCCCAGGCGGGAGAGCCGTTGCGGGCAGCGTTCAGGCGCTGGCGGTCGTAGCTGGCGCGTTCCAGCGGGTCGCTCAGCACCGCATAAGCCTCGTTGATCTGTTTGAGCTTTTCCTCGGCGCGCGCCTTTTGCTCCTGGCTGCGGAATTTGTCCGGGTGGTAAGCCTGCACCAGAAAACGGTACTGCTGCTTGATCCGGTCAGGGTCAGCATTCGGCGCCACTTCCATGACAGCATAGTAATCCTTCATGATGGGCTAATTATACCGCCTGCCATCGGGTACAATCAGCGCATGAACCAACATTCCCGCCAGGCGCTGTCGCGTTTCCTGCTGCTGGTTTTCGGCGTGCTGTGCGGCTCAACGGCGGTGATCATGATCAAAGCCTCCAGCGAGCATCCCCTGCTGGTGGCTTCGTACCGGTTGCTGGTGGCGGCGCTTGCGCTGCTGCCTCTTTTTCTACGCGATGCCGCCTGCAGCGGCTGCGCCTACGGCTGGCAGCAATTCAAGCTGTCGCTGCCGCCGGCTATTTTTCTGGCCGTTCACTTCATGAGCTGGGTGGTGGGGGTGCGATTGACCCAGGTGGCCAACGCCAGCCTGGTGGTCAACCTGACCCCGGTGGTGATGCCGTTCTATGTCTGGCTGCTGTTCCGCGAACGGGTCAACCGCTACGAGCTTGCCGGAACCGCGCTGACCCTGGCCGGTCTGGCGGTGATGACCAGCGCCTCGCTGCGCCTCTCGTCCAGCGGGCTGGCTGGCGACCTGATCTGCTTCGGCTCGATGCTGGCCTTCGGCGCCTACCTGGCGCTGGCGCGCAAAAACGGGCGCAGCCTGAGCCTGTGGCTGTACATGGTGCCGCTCTACGCCACCGCCGGGATCATCTGCCTGCTCGTTTCGTTTTTCTTTATCAATCCGATCAAAACCTACACGCTGCCCAACCTGCTGTATATCCTCGGGCTGGGTCTGATCCCCACAGTGTTCGGACACACCATCCTCAACTTCTCGATGAAGTTTTTCAGCGGTCAGGTGGTCAGCGTGACCAACCTCAGCCAGCCGATCTTTGCCGGGCTGCTGGGCTTTCTCATCTTCCGGGAACAGCCGCGCCCGGCCTTTTACCTGGCGGCGGTGCTGATCCTGGGCGGGGCGTTGATCGTGCTCAATGCGGATTGGCTGCGCCGCCCCGCGCCGCCCGGCCAACCTCAGGCGTGATCACCCATTGCCCGCGCGGCCTGCTCCAGGATGTCATACGCGCGCGCCAGCAGCGTCTCCAGATGCCGGGCAGCTTCGCCGGGATCAGGGCAGGCGGGGTCAGCCAGCGCGTCGGCGGCGCGCACCAGCGAACGGCGCAGGCCGCTGGCGCGGTGCGCAAAGTGTGAGTCAACGGAGAGGCGCTCCAGTCGGCGGATGACCATCTGGGCTTGATCGAGAAGCGGAAGAGGTGATGGGTTGCTGGAAAGCATGGATCGGTTTCCCCCCGGAATTATAGCCCACCAACCTCCCGCAAGTCAAAGTACGACCTGCGGGAGGTCAGGTTTATCCCGACACGCGGCGGAAACGCCAGGCGGAGAGCAACACGAACCCCAGCGCAAATCCCAGCAGAACACCGGCGGGCAGCAGAGCCGCCTGCCAGCCCAGCCCGCGTACCAGGATATTCTTGAATCCGTCCATCATCCATGCCACAGGGGTGAAATGGCCGAGCACCTGCACCGCTCGCGGGGCGACCTCCAGCGGCACCCAGGCGCCGCCCAGACCGGCGAAAACAAACATCGGGATGAGCGTATAGATGATCACCTGCTCCTCGCTGCGCGCCAGCACCCCGATCAACAAGCCCATCCCGGCGCAGGCCAACGCCATGCCCAACGCCACCAGCGCGGTGGCCAGCCAGTCGTGAGCGTAATTCAACCCTAACGCGAGCTGACCGAAGGCGATCAACAACGCGAACTGGGTCAGGATCAGGACGAACATGGCCAGGAAATGCCCGCTCAGGATCTGGGCGCGCGCCATGGCGGTGGTCAGCAGGCGCTGGAGCAGCCGCGCCTTGCGCTCGCGCACCAGGATCTCGGCTGCGCCCATCAAGCCGGCAATGGCGAACTGGGCCATCATCCCCGGGGCGGTGTGGGCATAGGCGCTGGGCGCGGCAGCCATTTCGGTTGAGCCGCTGCCGCTGACCGCAATCCGCACCGCAGGCCTTGACCATTCAGCCAGGGCCTGATCAAAGGTCGCATCGAAGAACGCTTCCTGTTCAACCGCGCTGGCAAAGGCGGCAAGCGACTGGCGCGCTTCCACGCTCATTTCAGCAGTGCGGGCGGCGTGCTCCAGGCGGAAGGCAGCCGATTCCAGCCCATCCTGAACGCTCAGCGCTGCGCTGGAGGCGGGATCCACCAGCAACTGCAGCGCCAGCGGATTGCCATCGCGCAGTGCCTGGCTGTAGCCGTCCGGGATGATCACCAGCGCCGCAAGGCTGCCGTCATACACCTTCGCCGCAGGATCCGCGCCCAGTTTTTGCGTGACCGGGCGCAGCGTATCCGAAGTGTCCAGCAGTTGGATCAGCGCCGGGGTGTAGCTGCCGCCGTCCTGGTCCACCACCCCCACCGGCAGGCGCGTGTCGGACGAGTTGTTGGCGCCGAACAGATAACCCATGAACAGGGTGAAGACGATCGGCGAGACGAGCAGAAAAGCGGCTGCCTTCCAATCGCGCAAAATTTGTTTCAAATCTTTGAGGGCAAGATCCAGGACACGCATGGTGGACTCCTTATTTTGCAAAGCGGCTGCGGAAACGCAGCAGGCTGACGCCGAAAAACACCGCGCTCCAGACCAGTAAACCGAGCAGGAAGGGGATGAGCTGCTCGAAAGCTGCGCCGTCCAGCGTCAGGCGCAGACCGTTCATCGCCCAACCCTGCGGCACGAGCAGGGAGAGGGTGCGCACAACCGGATTGGTGTTGGCGCCCGCACCGCCGCTGAAGACGGTGGCCATGCCCATCATGCCGGTCAGGGTGATCACCCCGCCGAAGACCGCGCCGGTCTGTTTGAGATTTTTGAGCAGCGAGATGATGAACAGGCCAAAGGTCGAGGCGCAAATGACCATGCACACGGCTGTCAGGGCGACATGCAGGGTTTGCCCCCAGCGTATGCCAAAGACCAGTTGCGAGAAGATCAGCAGCCCGATCACCTGCACCAGCACGGTCAGCAGGGTGGCCAGGAACTTGCCGCCCAGGATGCTGCGCACGGCGGTGGGGGTGGTGATCAAACGCGCAAAGGTGCCTTTTTCCTCCTCGACCAGGATGGTCTGCGCCGAGTTGGCTCCGGTGAAGAAAGCGTAGAAGATCATCATGCCGCCCATCATCAGGCTGAGCATGCTGGCCAGCGGGTTGGTGGAGGCGTTGGGCTTTTCAAAGGGCAGCCGCTCAACGCGAGGCGCGGCGGTGTCTGCCGCCAAGTAACGCAGCACAATACGCTGCTGCCGGGCGGCGTCCAATACCTGTCCAGTCTCGCTCATGCGGGTTTGGATTGCCGCCAGCCCAACCTTGCTGCCCAGCGCCTGCTCGATGAAGCGCTCGACAGCGGTCTTGAGGATGCGGACCGATCGTGAGGGTCGGATCCTGGTACAGCTCCACTTCAGCGGCGGCCTGCGGCTCGATCAGCGCACGGCTGAAGCTGGCCGGGATGAGCAGCGCCACATTGGCGTCACCGCTGTCCACCGCCGCCCGGGCAGCCGCGGCGTCATTGGAAAGACTGACCGCCAGTAACTGGCTGAAATCATCACCCTGCAGCAGCCCGACCAGCGCACTTCCCAGCGGTTCAGACTGCCCCAGGTAGGGGCTGCCCTCGTCCAGGTTGACCACCAGCACGCGGGTCTGCGGCAGGTTGAGCGATTGCGCCTGGTCGGCCGTGCCGCCGCCAAACATGACGTAGAACAAACCGGTGACCAGGATGGGCACCCCGAACATGAACACCAGGGAGAAAGCGCTACGGGTGGATTGGAGCAAATCTTTAAAAGTGATCGCGAGCAATTTCATGTTGACTCCTCCCGGCGGCTCAATCGCGCAGCGCGCGGCCGGTCAAATGCAGGAAAACAGACTCCAGGTTGGGCTCTTGGATCTCCACCGAGGTGATGCGCGCGCCACAAGCCATGCTGGCCTCGAACAGCCGGGGCAGCACCAGGTTACTGTCAACGGCCAGCACGCTCAATTTGCCGTCTTCGGCATACACCCTGGAAACTCCGGGCGTCTCCTGCCAGGCCTGCAGCACGCGCTGGCCTTCGCTGTTCACGGTCAGGTCGATGCGCGCCTGTTCGCCCACCAGGCGGATCAACTCGGCGTGGCTGCCCATCGCGATCAATTTGCCGTGATCCAGGATGGCGATGTGGTCGGAAAGCTCCTGCGCTTCCTCCATATAGTGGGTGGTATACAGCACAATGGAACCCTGCCGGTTGAGCGCCTTGACGCCGTCGAGGATGCTGCGGCGGCTCTGCGGATCAATCCCCACCGTGGGCTCATCCATGATGATCACCTGCGGTCGGTGCAGCAGGGCGATGCCGATGTTCAAGCGGCGTTTCATCCCACCGGAATACTTGCCCGCCCGCCCTTTGGCGCTGCCGTTCAGCGCGATCAGGTCGAGAATTTCATTCACGCGCTGGCGCAGCGCCGCGCCGCGCAAGCCGTACATCTTGCCCCAGAAATCCAGGTTCTCGCGGGCGTTGAGGTCCTCATAAATCGCGACCTCTTGGGGCACCACGCCGATGGCCGCCTTCACCAGCAGCGGCTGGCGGCGCACCGAATGTCCCATCACCAACACATCCCCCTGGTCCGGCTGCAGCAGGCAGCAGATCATCGAGATGGTGGTGGTTTTACCGGCCCCGTTGGGACCCAGCAGGCTGAAAATTTCACCCTGCTGCACGGTGAAGTCAACCCCGTCCACGGCGGTGACCTCAGCGAAGTGCTTATGCAGGTTTTGAACTTGAATGGCGAAAAAATCTGACATCGGATCACTCCTACAGCGAATCAACGGCCAGCGCGAACAGGCCGATGCCCAGCAGCAACACCTGGGTCTGAAGCGGGGCGCTGCCCAGCACATTCAGCACCACGACCGCCACGCCCATCCCCACCGCCACAGCCTTGAAGACCAGGCTGACGATTTTTTGGGTTTTGGTTGAGGGTTTCATAATTACCGCCTTTCTTGTTTCTGTATCGAGTATACGCAATGCCGCCGCGGCTGCCATCCGGCAAAGGTTCAGTAGCTAAGCTGTACCTTCGGACAGTGTCCGCGCGGGCATTACAGGAAGGGGTTTTGTGTGTACAATGGAGATATGCAAAAATCCACCAGCTGGCTCAAACGCACATTTCTCCGGATGTTCCCCTTCCAGAGGGGCAAAGAGGGAGAAGATCTGCGCATGATGCGCCCCTTCCTGTGGCTGGTGGTGGTCGGCCTGACCTTTTTATACGGATTTTCGATTTATTACCACCCCGAACTGCGCGCGCCGGGCCGCCTGGTGCCGTTCACACTGCTGATGGCGCTGCACGGGCTGCTGCATTGGAATGTGTTTTATTACGGTCTGAGACGGGTCAGCGGAACAATTTACTTTGTCGTACAAGCGCTGCTGGCCTTCATAATCACCCTGTTGGGAAACAATGTCAGCCTGGCATACGGGCTATTCATGTCGCTGATCGGAGAGGCGCTGGGATTCATCGGCATCAACATATACGGCGCCAGCGCGGTGGCAGTCTTGCTGGCTTTCTCCGGCGTCAGTGTTTACTGGATTGCGGGCGCGAGCCAACTGCAGAACTGGGCGCTCACCGCGGTTGGCATGACCCTGTTTATCAGCATATTTGTCGTAATGATCAGCCGGCTGGCCGCCGCGAATGAACGCAGCCAGGCCCTGTTGAAAGATTTGGAAACAGCCCACAGCCAGTTGGCCGAATACGCCGACCAGGTCGAAGATCTGACCCTGGCGGCTGAGCGCCAACGCATGGCGCGCGAGCTGCACGATACACTGTCGCAGGGGCTGGCGGGTGTGATCCTGCAGTTGGAGGCGGTGGACGCACACCTGGCCGACCGGCGGACGGAAAAAGCGCAGGCCGTTCTACAGCAGGCGATGGAGCGCGCCCGCGCCACCCTGGCGGATGCGCGCCGTGCCATCGGCGACCTGCGCGCAGCCCAGCTTCGCGGCAGCTTCGAAGAAGCCCTGCGCAGCGAAGTGGAGCGCTTCCAGCGCGCCACCGGATTGAATTGCCGCCTGGAGCTCAGCCTGGCGGATGAATTGCCCGAAAAACTTGCCGAACAGGCTCTGCGCATGGCCGCCGAGGGGCTGAGCAACATCGCCCGCCATGCCCGCGCCAGCCAGGCCTGGGTGCGCGCGGCGCAAAGCGGACAGCAATTGGAAATTGAAATCGGGGACGATGGCGTCGGTTTTGACCCGCAGCAGGCTGCATCCCAGCCCGACCATTACGGGCTGCTGGGGCTGAGCGAGCGGGCGCGCCTCAACGGAGGCAGCCTGGACATTCGCTCAAGCCCCGGCGAAGGCACCCACGTGCGCGTGCGCTTTCCCTTGCCGCCGGCAGAAAGCGAGGCGCAGGGTGAGTGACCCGATCCGCATCCTGATCGCCGACGACCACCTGATCATCCGCGAAGGGCTGCGCCTGATCCTGGAGACCAGCCAGGAATTCAGCCTGGTCGGCGAAGCAGCCGACGGCGCCCAGGCGCTGGAACTGTGCGCCGAGCTGCGCCCGGATGTCGTGCTGATGGACTTGCGCATGCCGGTGATGGACGGGCTGACGGCGATCGAAGAACTGCGCCGCCGCCAGCCGGAGGTCGCCGTGGTCATTCTGACCACGTTCAACGAGGACGAGCTGATGCGCTGGTTCGCGGCCGGTGCCACGCTCTCCGCCTTCGCGCGGTTCAACTACTTTCTCTTTCCGTCCCTTTACTCGGACTGGGTGTTCACCGGGGACTTCCTCCGCCTCGGCTTCTGTCTGCTTCTGCTCGCCGGCGCCGCGTCCTCCGATGCCGCCGCCCAGACGCGAGAGGT
>CAZCBJ010000065.1:0-17973 GCA_964496705.1 uncultured Anaerolineaceae bacterium
CCATATAATTCACTCCGCCAATCGCCCGCATAACCGGTAGGAATACGGCCGATGCATAGTTGCCAGCGCCCAACACACCCACCGAAAGACTGGAAGTGGCCTGAATTTGAGTATCCATGGAGATAGTGGGTACCTTGAATGCCATGGCCGCATCTTGGGGGTAGGTCAATAACACACCCAAGAACGGCTGTTTGGTTTTACCAGTGATCACTTGATAGGCTTGCTCAGCTTGTTCAATCGGAAAACGGTGGGTGATCATAGAGCGCACATCCAGCAAGCCTTTATCCATCAGTTCAATCACTGACGCAAGGTTTCGCCCTTCTGTCCAGCGAACATGACCCAAAGGATAATCGATTCCTTTCTCTTCATACTGCGGGTCATATCTGCCGGGTCCATAGGAGCGAGAAACCTGGAAACTCAATTCTTTTTCGTAGTACATTTTCCGAGGAATATCGAGTCCGACTGCGCCGACAGCCACCACACGCGCTCGGTCCCTCGCCAGGGATCCAGCAAGGACTATAGGATCGTTGGATTTGGTATCCGCAGTGATCAGTACAATGTCAAACCCTTTTCCCTGTGAAAGGGTAAGGCCAATGGATTCAGCATCCTGGCGTAACGAGGCCTGAGCGCCCATTTCTTCAGCCAGTTTCACTCTGGATGGATCCAGGTCAACCCCGAACACCGAACAACCGGCCGCTTTAGCAATTGCCACGGTCAGCAAACCCAGAAGACCCAGGCCTATCACCGCGACGCGCTCGCCCAACTGGGGCGAAGCCAACCGGAACCCGTGCATTGCAATGGCTCCCAATGTGGCAAATGCGGCCGACTCAAAATCAACATGGTCAGGGATGGACAGCAGTAGGTTTCGTGGAATCACCGCGTATTCAGCGTGGACAGCGTATCCTGCTCCAGCACATGCCACACGCATGCCGACCGAAAAGTCATTCAAGCCGCTACCCAGCTCGACGATAGTACCTGATGATGAATATCCCAGTGCCATCGGTTGGTCCAAGCGGTTCAATGCAGCTTCGAGTGTGGAAAGCAACCCTTCTCTGCGAGCTTTCTCGATCAACTGGCGAACCAGGTCAGGTCGAGACCGGGCTTTGCCCAACAGGTTTTTTTCGGCAAATTCGACCACCATTCTTTCAGTTCCGGCTGAAACAAGTGAAACAGCGGTTTTCACCAGCGCCGTGCCAGGGCGTACAGTTGGGACAGGAACATCCACAACCACCGTCTTTCCATCACGAATGTTTTGGAGAAGTTGCTTCATAAACGCGATTTCCTTGTAGAATTAGGTGACAAGGGTCAACTATTCAATCAAACGAATATGATTGTTCCGAAGTATTAGCTCATCCATGTAGATTTTGAATTATCAGTATAACTTAAATTGACTCATTTCTAGTTCTCGTAAGGATCACCCGTTCCGCCTGAAGAAAACTGCAATTTTTCATCATGAAAATTCCTATTGCTAAGAAATTATTTTCCCATCCGGTCACGATTACTTATGTGATTTATTTGGTTTTTTTTGTTATCCAACTCTGGCAATATGGTTGGGATGTCTCAGGATTTATCCATGCGGGGGATTATTTTACCAAACCAGAAAAAAATCCAATGCCTATCCAGGTGATCCCCAATAGTTATGGATATGATGGGCAGTTTTATTATCGAATCGCATTAAATCCATTTTCGATTAGGGATACGGATTATGGCATCACAATGGATGTGCCGCGTTATCGCTTTCAACGGATACTTTACCCATTTCTGGTATGGATGATATCTTTCGGAGCGAAGTCTCTCATCCCAGCCAATATGGTGATCGTCAATTTTGTTTTTTTGGGGATTTTGGCTTTTATCGGTGGAAATTATGCAAAAAATCACGGCTATCCACATTGGCTGGGGATTATCTTCCCGCTTTATAGTGGTTTTTTTGTTACTTTTTCCCGTGATTTGACAGAAATCACTGCTGCTGCCTTGATGGTTGCTGGTTTTTATCTATTTTCTCGGGATCGTTACACTCTCACGACGGTTCTGCTATCGTTGGCAGTTTTCGCCAAAGAAACAACTCTTTTAGCAGCGATAGGTGCTTTTCTTTTTCTGTTTTGGAAACGTGACAAACGTTGGTTATTTTTTTTAGTGCCGATTTGTTTTTATTTCTTATGGCAGCTTTTTCTTAATTTGATTTGGGCACGAACACTTGGGCACACCATTTCCTATAATATTTCATTCCCTTTTATGGGTATTGTGAGTCGGCTGATCGATGCAATCCAACAATGGGCCATTGTAGATGTTCTTTTCCTGGTTGATCTCGTGATACTTGTTGGTTTCTTATATTTTGTGGGTAAAAATATTTCTGCTGAAACTTTAAGCCCCATTGAGGTGAGTTGGTTGATCTATGGTCTGTTGATGGTCTGCATGACGACAAATATATGGCTGGAGAGTGTGAATTATTTCCGCGCCTTATCAGAGTTTTATCTATTGGGGATCATCATGCTTTATAAGACCCATAATAAACAAAATTTTTATATTTTGAGGATCGCCAGTTTTATCTGGTTGCCGTTTGCTTTATTGTTGGTTTTCCTGGCCTCGTGAAAATGATGTTTGATTTTCTAATGGATCGTCCAAGGTATACTTTATTATGGAGGTCGAAGATTGCTTGAAAAAATACAATCACAATTACAAAGGCATGCCACCCTAGTTATTGTTGGAATATTTATGATAAATTGGGCGGGGCTAAGTATAGGCTTGCATTCGTTAAATTTGAAACATCGTATCGGTATTGATTTTTTTATGTATTATGTAGCCGGCCGGGAGTTGTATCTGGATGGTGGAAATCCTTACAGTGAAGAAGTGGCTGAATATATTCAGTTGTCTTTTCTCGGACGCTTAAGAGAACCTGGCGGGGACCAAATGGCATTTGCCTATCCGATATTTATGTTGTTACCGGTCATCCCTTTGATCTGGCTTCCTTATGCGTGGGCTCAAGCGATTTGGATCTCGTTTAATATTCTTTTTTTTCTAAGCACTATTTTATTTTTGTCCCAAAAACCATCTGGTTGGTTGATCCTGCTTTTTGGTTTTTTCCCGGTTGTTTTTGGATTACTCTCAGGTAATTATGTCATCATAATATCTGCGATTCTGTTAATCTCTTATGCCCTCTTATCGCGTGATTCCTATCCGTCGCCGAGTATACAAATTATCATGGGATTGTTGTTGGCCTGGACAGTAGGGAAGCCTCAATTTATGTGGATGATGGTCGGGTTTTTATTGTTATGGATGTTTCGAAAGAAACTACGCATATGGATTTGTTCTTTTTTTTCCGGGTTTGCCCTTTTATTGATATTTTCTTTCATTTCCATGCCCACTTGGATATCTGCATGGACTGATCGATTGGTCAAATATTCGGAATATAACCAAACATGGGTGAATCTGTCGGTCATCCTCCAAGATTTTACCCCTTTATTTATTGCCAATCTCTTTACTGTAATTTTTGGTATTTTCTGCGCAATTGTGAGTATATTTTTCCTTAATCGATGGTGGGCGGGAAAATTTTCTGCTTTTTACCTGGTCGCCTGGAGTGGATTCATTGTTTTCTTATTTCATCCACAGGCTGCTGAATATGAACAATTGGCTTTTTTACTGCCAATGTTCATCTGGGTCATTACCCAACGCTGCATTCCCAAGATCCCAGCTATTGTTTTTATCGGTGGCGGCTTGGTTATTTCCTGGATTTTTTATATGTTTTCTCGAAATCCAAGATTACCGCAGAGTGTTGCCGAATGGCCATTTTTACTCTACTATGTCCCCTGGATGATTTATTTGTTTTTGCAGAGGAAGAATAACAAAAGTACGCTTGCTGGTATAGAAACTGCATCAAATCGGATAACATGAAATATTGAGGAGAGAACGGATGCGAAAAAAATTTTTTATTTTTGTTTTATATTCAGTCTTTATCAGTGCTTGTGGCATCATTTCAACGAGCAATGTACCGGCAGAACCTCAGACAGTTGCTTTGGAACCGAAAGCCTTGCAAGTGACCGCCCCATGTCCCACCTGTCCACCCGTCCCCACCTGCCCGCCGGCGCTGACCGCAACACAAACCACCCCACCCACACTGACACCTACCATTCCACCAACCTTAACGAAAACAGCGTTACCCACATTTACGCCCACCGTTTCCAATCGCCCCTATATAATCCAACCAGGCTCTCCCACTTATCTTAAGAGTTTCGCCTATCCGGCATTAGGCTGCAATTGGGTGGGGGTTGCGGGACAGGTGTTCGATAAATCCGGCAAGCCATTGGGTAATCTGGTGGTGGTCATTGAGGGCAGGTTGGCAGGAAAGGTTGTGGATTTGGTTACATTGTCCGGTCGTGCGTCTGTGTATGGGCCGGGAGGGTATGAATTAAAACTGGGCGATAAACCGGTTGATTCGACGGGAACCTTGTACCTCACGGTGTATGATCTTACGGGTATCCAACTCTCAGAATCTGTCATTCTTAATACCTCAGCATCCTGTGACAAGAATCTAATCTTGTTGAACTTTGTTGCCCGTTAACCACAAGCACCAAGATTTGCAGTTAACGCCTGTTTACGGTGGCTGAATTCATCCGTCCGGTTATAATTCAGCGATGACCTTATTCACTGAGCCATATTCGGGATTTACACGCTTGATCCGTTACTGGTGGGTCATCGTACTGTTTGGATTAATGGGGGGAATACTGGGGTGGTTGATCCATTTCGTAAGGCAACCTGTTTATCAGGCAAGTAATGATCTACATATTGGAATCGATTTCACCCGGACAGGTTTTCTCACGGATATTGAAGAAGATCAAATGATGGGTCTGGTTGGGGATGTCATTGAATCGGATACTGTTTTAAGCCTCGTGATTGAACACGCCCAGAAATCCGGATTAACCATTGGCTTGGATCAGACAAATGATATATTCTTTCTGGAAAGAAAGGCATATGAATGGGTGCTGCATGTCCGGTATCCTGACCGTCAGTGGGCAGCAAATCTGGTCAACTGGTGGACGCAGTTTGCCTATCAGGAACTGGCAAAAGCGCTGGACCACGCTCAAACGGCGGCGAATTTGCAGCAACAACTGGACGGGTTGGTCAGTTGCCTGACGGAGACCTTGGCCGGCCAACCCGAGTTGGCTGGATGCCCTATCTGTTCGAATGATTTACACCGTGAGATTTCTCTTATCAGTCTGCAGGTGCAGCAGGAACGTGTAGCCAGCCGGGGATTGCCTCCTGCTATTCGGGTCAATCCACCGGATATGGTTGGTGCACCCAAGTCACCTGCTTTATACCAACAAGGGGTGACGGTTCTCATGGGTTCATTCCTGGGACTTTTTGGAGGGATTATTTTCATACTGTTTGACTTAAGGGTTATTAAGAGGCATTCACACAGGAACCAGTAGGAGAATTTTCATTTCCTCTTGAAATTTAATGGAAAACACAGACAAATAATCTAGGAGATATTATGGGTAAGCTGCCAAAGTGGGTAATTATTATGGGTGTCGTTGTTTTGTTCCTGTGCTGCTGCTTGATTCTAATATTTGCTGGGGTTGCAACTTTAAATTTGCATGGAACACAGACACCCACACTTGAAAAGATGGTCAATACCCCGACAGCTTTTGTTTTCTCCAATCCAACACCAGAAGTAACCTTGCCATCCAATACAGAAACCGAACCTCGACCAACTCCGACGGATGAAATCATGGATGGTTCCCAGGAAACGCTGAGAACTTTAGCAGAAGCTCAGGTGCCGATCAATGACCTACGTGATCTGGCACAACGCTTGAAAGGGATTCGCAACATTCCTGAAACCATGCCCAATCCAGACATTCCTTATGAAATCAGTGCCCGCAGGAATTTCTGGGTGATCAATCATGATACCAATCGATTCAAACAAATCGACGCGACTCTGCAATATGCCAATGAAATCATGTATTTCTGGGTGGAAGATGGAGTGGCCTTTCGCAAAGACGAAGCAAAGATACTTTTGGATGAATTTCGAGATGAGATTTATCCCACCAACCGTCAATTCTTTGGGTCAGAGTGGAGTCCTGGGATTGACCAGGATCCAAAAATTTACCTGATTTACACACGAAATTTGGGCGCAAGGATAGCCGGCTCGTTTGGCCCATTGGACGAACTGCCCAGAGCTGCTCATGAATATTCGAATATGTTCGAAGGCTTCATGGTAGCATCATCCCAAAAGTTGGGTGACACCTATACTTTTGGCACGCTGGCGCATGAATTTCAACACATGATTCACTGGTTCCAGGACAGAAATGAGGATTCCTGGTTGAATGAAGGTTTTTCTGAACTTGCGGTGGACCTGAATGGGTACGGCTCAGGAGATAAAGCCTTTTTATATGCCCTGGAGCCAGATACGATGTTGACCGACTGGCCGAATGATCCAGACCAGACCAGCATTCATTATGGGGTTGCCTATATGTTTGTGAAATATTTCCTGGGTCGATTTGGAGATACTGCAACCCAGGCGCTGGTTGCGGAAAAAAGTAATGGGCTGGCAAGTGTGGATGAGGTTCTAAACTCATTGGGGGTCAAGGATGCGGTCACAGGGGTACCTTTGTCAGCAGATGATGTGTTTGCGGATTGGACCGCTGCCAATTATCTTCAAGACAATCGGGTTGGAGATGGAAGGTATACATACATCGGTTATGAAGATGCCCCGAGTTTCACCGATACCGAGTCTTTTTACAATTGTCCGGTTGATTGGCAATCGCGGACAGTGAATCAATATGGTGTGGATTATATACGTATCGCCTGCCGAGGCAGTTTTTCTCTTAATTTCCAGGGTGCCAAAAAAGTTGGTGTTCTTCCGACCAGTGCTCATTCAGGAAAATATGCTTTTTGGTCCAATAAAGGGGATGAGTCGGACATGACCCTCACCCAAACTTTTGATTTCACTACCGTCAGTGGCCCCCTGAAGTTCTCTTATTCCACCTGGTATGATCTGGAAGAAGATTATGATTATGCCTATCTGGTCGCATCTCCGGATGGGCAAAATTGGGAAATATTAAGCACGCCTTCCTGTACGACCAAGAATCCTTCGGGTAATAGCTACGGCTGCGGTTACAACGGCCAAACCGAGGGCTGGATTCAGGAAACAGTGGATTTATCCAAGTTTTCCGGAAAGAAGGTAATTTTAAGGTTTGAATATATCACCGATGCCGCAGTGAACGGCGAGGGATTTTTAGTAGATGATATCGCCATCCCGGCCATCGGGTACAGCGCAGATTTCGAGGAAGACGATGGAGGTTGGGAGGCTGCAGGTTTTGTTCGCATTCAGAACGAGCTTCCGCAGACTTTCCAGGTGAGTCTGATTCGTGAAGGATCTCAGACAATCGTTGAGCGAATCGAGCTCTCTGCTGACCAGACTCTTATCCTCCCCCTGGAACTTAACGAGGATGTTGTTCTCATCGTAAGCGGAACGACCCGATTCACCCGTCAACCAGCAGAATACCGCTTCGGATTGAGCGACTAGATCTTCCACCAAACCTGGTTTGACATTCTGGAGCGGAAACGCCGATCTCTTTCCCGAATTTTGGCACTATTTTTCGTTCGCCGGAGGATTACTGCGCAAGCGTGCCAACTCTTGTTCCAGCTCTATTCTGCGTTGCTGGGCAGCCGTAACAATTTCGCTTTTAACATTGAGTACATATTCTTTAACCTGGCTCTGCGTCTGAGCGCCAGAACTGGGTGCTAACAACAAACCAACTGCCGCTCCGACAACCCCGCCAGCTATTACACCCATTATAAATCGACTGACAGAACCCATGGTTGCTCCTTTGCAAAGAGATTGACGTATGAATGGGTTTTATTGTACACTCAAATGATGGATAATGGCAAACAGGTTCGCTGGTGGGACATCCCGGCTATCTTGTTTCTCTTCACATGCCTGTGGATTGTCGTTTGGCGCATCCAGGCGACGCGTTGGACTTCGGAGTTGTATCGCCTGGAAGTATTGGTTCTCATGGCATACCTGCTGGGAATATTTCTGGGGCGCAGCAAATTTTCCAAGATTATCATCCGGCTGATGGCCCTGGCGTACACCTTGTTTTTTATTCCCTGGCAACTAGGGTTGATTCTGGGGCAAGATGTCGCCTGGATTGAACGACTTCAAAGCCTGTGGGGCCGATTACAACATTCGTCCGCTCTTTTCGCTTCGAACCAACCCGTTGAGGATCCTTTACTATTTTTGACCAGTGTGTCCATATTATATTGGCTGTTATCCATCTCGTCGGGGTATATGCTGGTGAGATATGGCAAGCCTTGGGTACCGTTGGTTCTTTCAGGGGTTGCATTGTTTGTTTTGGATTTTTATCATCCTTTTTTTGGATTGAGGGCGTGGTTCGACGGTGGTTTTTTATTGTTGGCGTTGCTGTTGGTGAGCCGGGTATATTTTTTGAAATCGCGCAAAATTTGGGACGATCGCGGTTCGGTGCTTGATCCAGAAGTGGGGCTTAATCTGGGCAGCACTGTATTTATCAGCAGCCTGGTTCTCATTTTGATTGCGTGGAATTTTCCTCTATTTATTGAGGCGATGACACCGGGCACGGCCATGCGCGAGCGTGTCATCATTGCCTGGACGGGGATAAGAAACCGTTTGGGAAATGCCGTGGCGGGTCTGGCTGGAACACCTGTGTATGAGGCTGCTGCCTACAGCAATCAAATGCAATTGGGTAGCGGCAGAAGGTTAAGTGACGAGTTGGTTTTCACCGTCGAATCCTCGCAGCCTCTTTCGGCAGGCAAACGCTATTACTGGCGGGGATACAGCTATAACCATTATTCACTGGGTTACTGGCGGAGTACTTTGGAATATATAGAAGATGTCGGACCTCGCGATTGGAATTTCCCTTTACCGGTATGGTCTGGCAGGCGCGAGGTGCAATTCACTTTTATTCCTGAAACCCGCCTGCAGAAGACAATATTCTCACCGACCTTTCCTGTATCTGCCAGCCGGGCTGCGCGGGTTCTGCTAGTGAATGAGGTGGGGGTGTATGACCCGGTCTCGCTCCAGGTGGATGAACCGCTGCGTCCTGGCGAAATGATTCAATTGGAAGCATATATCAGTATCCCAACAATCAAACAAATGCGGGAAGCTTCCGATACGTTTCCAGAATGGGTGACAGAAAGGTATCTGGCGTTGCCTGACGACCTTTCGCCCAGTATTCAAAGCCTGGCCGAAAATATCACTGCTTCCGAAAATAATCAGTATGATAAAGTTGTGGCAATTACCAACTACCTGCGCACTGAATATGAATATCAAGAAGTGATCCCCAACGTTCCACGCGGAAAAGACCCGGTGGAATGGTTTTTGTTCGATCTGCGGAAAGGTTTCTGCAATTACTATGCGTCAGCAGAAGTCTTAATGCTGCGATCCATTGGCATCCCTTCGCGCTTGGCGGTAGGGTATGCGCAGGGTGATTTACAACCGGGAACCTCGAATACATATCTCGTACGCGAACGTGATGGACATGCCTGGCCAGAAGTATATTTTGCTGAACTGGGCTGGGTGGAATTTGAACCGACTGCTTCAGAACCAGTCTTAGTTTATCCATCCGGAATCGAACAAAACCAGCGAGAGGAGGGTGATGAGCGTTTTCTTGAGCGCGACCAACCATATCCGGACAGCAATTTCCCTCCACGGGGCGACGAATCGGCTGGCCCAACCTATATACCCAAACCGAACAACCTGTTTTCTAATTTGGTTGCCTACGCCATCTTGTTGTCGGCGATTGGTACATTGGTCTGGCTTGCAACAGACAAGATAAAAATTCAATTTGCTCCCTTGCCTCTGATGCTGATAAGCATTTTGGAACGCTGGAAACTAAAAGCGCCGAGTTGGTTATCTTATTGGGCGCGATGGATCGGACTAACACCCATTGAGAAACTCTATGAGCGTCTGGGTCGGTTAATAAAATTGACTGGAGCCAAAGTGTCACAAGGTCAGACCCCCGCTGAGCGGATCAATCAATTGGTGATGGCGCATCCGAATCTACGTTTCCATGCCATGGAATTCCTGGTTGAATACCAACGCGCTGAGTACAGCCATCATCCCGCGAGTTATACCAGAGCCTGGTATGCTTTCCGGAAAATGGAACGAAGGGTGCTGGTGATTTGGATTAAAAAAATAATACGGATATAATCTCACTGTTTATTCAGAATTTCATGAGGAAGCATGTCTTCTAATCCATCCGATTCCGCAACCTTTACCTCCGTAGACCAGCAACTCATGCGGGTTTCTGATCTATTGCAGCAGATGCGAAATTTCCTACAGCAGACCCGGTCGGCAGCAATCCCGCCATTGATTTATGAAGGGATCAATCAACTGGCGGGAGCAATGTTGCAGATTCACAACCAGGTGAATGTCTTGGAGGAAGAGCGCCGCAGCTTGCGCGGGTTGGCTCAGGTAGGTCAATTGGTCAACTCATCATTGGATGTGAATGAGGTGTTGCAAGTCGTAATGGATACGATCATCAACCTCACCGGAGCTGAGCGGGGCTTCCTGATGTTGAAAAATGAAGAAGGCGAACTGGTGACCAGTGTAGCCCGCAATTGGGAACAGGAAACGCTGGATCCATCCGAAGCAATGATCAGCAGGACAATCATTTATCGCGTTGCCAACACGGGACAACCTGTTTTGACCACCAATGCCCAGGAAGACCCGCGCTTCACGGGTCAACAAAGCATCATCGCTTACAATCTGCGTTCGATTATGTGTTCGCCCTTGATGGTGAAAAACGTCCTGATTGGTGTGATTTACGTTGACCATCGCATCCGTACGGGTTTATTTTCCTCCAAAGATGTTGATATTATTTCCGCATTCACCAATCAGGCAGCCGTTGCCATCGATAATGCGACCTTGTTTGCCTCGGTAAAAAAGACGCTGGCCGAGGTGACTGAATTGAAAAATTTGATGGATAATGTTCTAGCATCCATTGCCAGCGGTGTGCTGACTGCCGATATCCAGGAGCGAATTCTGCTATGCAATCGGGCTGCAGAAACCATTTTGGGCTTGACATCTCAAACGGCAGTTGGACGCGGATTGGTCGAGATTGTGCCGCCATTGGCTCCAATACTGGAATCTTCGCTGCGGGAGGTCATTCGTACCGACCAACAGGTCCTCGGATTGGAAGCAAGTCCTCATTTACCTATGCGCGGGCAGGTCGATCTACGTTTTAGTCTATCCCCTTTGAAAGATGCCCAACAAAATACACAGGGTGTGGCAATTGTTTTGGAGGACTTAACCGAAAAGAAAACGCTTGAGGCACAAAGCCGGCTTTTTGAGCGCATGGTTTCGCCCCAAGTGATCCGGCAATTGGACCCAGACCGCTTGCAATTGGGCGGCAGGCGAGCAGAGATCACCATTCTATTCGCTGATATTCGTGGTTTTACCAGTTTCAGCGAAGAACAAGCCCCTGAAAGCCTGGTTGCGATCCTCAATCGTTATCTGGCGGCTGCGGCGGATGCGGTTCTCAGTGAAGAAGGCACGGTCGACAAGTTCCTCGGAGATGCAGTCATGGCGTGGTACAACGCGCCCATCCTTCAAGCTGACCACACCTTGCGGGCGGTTCGATCTGCTTTGACCATCCGTAAGTTGGTAAACGCTTTACATCAGAATGTGCCTCCCAGTCACCGCTTATCATTTGGGGTGGGTATACATGTCGGTGAGGCCGTTTTAGGCCTGGTGGGCACCGAGAAAAGATTGGATTATACCGCCATCGGCGATTGTGTAAACACTGCCAAGCGTATTCAGGAAAATGCATTGCCCGGGCAGATCCTCATCACGCGCGACGCTTATCAACTCGTCAGCAGCGCTGTGGTAGCCTCACCAGTTGAACCGATCCAGGCGAAAGGCAAACGTGAGGCGATAGAGGTTCTGGAAATACTCTGCATGCGCTGAAAATTTTACTTAAACACGTCGAATTGTATTTTGGAGTGCCTCTAACCTGGCTTGAGCCAGGCCAGGCAGTGAATCGATCGCATAAGCGGGACCGGTGCCTTCAATGGTTAAAGAAGCTGATATATTTCCATATAACGCGGCTCGAATAGGATCGTAATTCATTCGATATCCGGCCAAAAATCCGCCACAGAAGGAGCTGCCTGCACCGGTAGGATCGATGCAATTCGTGGGGTAAGCTGGGATCATCCATCGCGAATGATTGGCATGAATATACACATACTGCCCGCGTGCACCGCAGCGAATGACCACAATTTCACAGCCCAAGTTGCACAATGCCTCTGACATTTCCCATGCATCCGTGCTTCTGCCCGCAAAAAGATTTTTGAGCTTCTGCTCAGAAGTCAATAAAGCGGTAATCCCTTTGACAACTTCAGGGATGTGATCCCAGTATAAGGGATTCATATACCCCGATGACGGATCAAGCGTGATCACGCTGGTCTGCCCTTCACGCAATTTTAATGGCAGCAGGGTGTGGCTTAAAAAATCCATTGGGCACAAATGCACTGCGCCAGCTTCGAGATAATTTTCGGGGATGTCGCCTGCCCGAATCGTGAACAATGATGGAATGTTACGGCTGTCTTTGTCAAGCACGGGTGGCGCGTACCCCAATAATGATTTGGGAAATGGTAAATTTAAGCGCGAAAAATGTGAAACCGGATTCTCGTGATTGGCTGAATCTGTATCTGTGTAGGCAACGAAAAAGCGTTGATCTAGGTTTTCATCAAGGTAATAAACGCCGTTCGTATCAAAGCCATATCTAGAAAATTTCTCCAACCATTCCCGTGGGTAATCCAAACTGGCGCGCGCAATTAACCCCGCATCCTTTGACCATACCCCCATTCCGCCAGCTGCATATAACAGGTTGCCTCCTGGAATATCCAGATAGGCTTTTCCATTTTGGGTGAGTATGTAATCCCTGCGGAGCTGCCCTGCGATCAAAAAGCGAAGGAGGGGCAGGCTTTCCATGGCATGATTACTTACGCGGGTTGGTTAGATCTGTCACCAACTTGAGTAGGCCAATCACCCCCACTCCAACCTTGACGCCTTCACCGGCTGTCAGGCGCGGGTGTGTTTCCTCGTGTTCTGCTCGTTGAATAAACAGGTAGGCAGCAACCAAGCCGGTCACCAGGCCGATAGCGCCGCCGACAATTAATGTTTTTGCTTTCCAATTGTCACCCATGGCACCCTCTCTTTTTATGAAAATTGTTACCGCTTAAAAATTGTAGTAAATCCCGCCACCCAGCTTTTTACTGCCAATACAGGTTCGGTCATTTTATCCGCATATTGCCGGGTTAGGATGGAAATACGGAAGAAAAAAGAATGCAAGATCTGGCTATAGGATGGCGTAATACCCAACAGCTTTTGAATTGCGTAAATCAGACCGACTAATATGACCAATAATACAAGGCCGATGAAACCTGCGATCAGAATAAGGAAGATCAGTGAGAGATGCGACCATTTGGTCACAATATGATCATCCATGGATGCCGCGCTGATCGCGCCAGCAAAAATAACGATGGCGATGAAAAGAATCATCGGCAGATAAATTTGCGTGATTACCTGCCTGCGGTGTTTTGGATCAGGAATGAGGGGCGGCTCGGCATTCCCATTCGTTTGCATGAACCAATTGTACCTTAAAAAGTCTGGATGGCTCTGACAACCATATTCAATTGTTTTTCGGTCAGCGTGTTAAAAAATGGCAGCCGGACGAGTTGATCGCTGACCCTTTCGGTGATCGGGCAATCACCCACTTGACCTCCCAATCGGCGACCCATATCTGACAAATGCAAAGGGAGGTAATGAAAAACACTGTAAACCCCTTGTGCTCTCAGATGGGAAATAAATAGCGTGCGTTGCTCCAAGTTGGGCAGTAACATGTAATACATATGGTAAGCCTGGTGGCAATTTTCAGGGACGGTAGGTAGCTGAACTCCATGGTTCGCTGCCCAGGCAGCCAAATGAACATGGTAATATTCCCAAATCCACCGACGTTTGGATTGGATTTCTTGCCAGTGCTCCAATTGTGCCAGAAGAAAAGCTGCCAGAATATCCGAAGGAAGATAGCTGGAGCCAAGGTTCACCCAGGTGTATTTATCCACTTGACCGCGGAAAAACCGGCTGCGGTTGGTGCCTTTCTCGCGTAAGATTTCCGCTTGTTCGATTAACCGAGGGTCATTGATGATCAATGCCCCGCCCTCGCCACAGGTGATATTTTTCGTTTCGTGAAAGCTTTGTGTAGCAAGATCGCCAAATGTGCCGAGATATTGCCCATTGAATTTACCAAATAATCCATGGGCATTGTCTTCCACAACTCCAAGCTGGTATTTTCTGGCAACTGTGAGAATTTTTTCCATCTCACAGCCAACTCCGGCATAATGGACCGGAACCACAGCCTTTGTTCGCGGTGAGATTAATCTCTCTAAAATATTTTCATCCATATTCAACGTATCAGGCCGAATATCAATAAAAACCGGTCTGGCGCCTCGAAGAACAAATGCGTTGACCGTGGAGACAAAAGTGAAAGAGGGGATGATTACCTCGTCGCCCGGTTGAATGTCTAACAGCAGAGCTGACATTTCCAAGGCGTGGGTGCAGGAAGTGGTTAGGAGAACTTTCGAGACACTTAGTATCTGCTCGAGAAGCGCATGACATTTCTTTGTAAACGGTCCATCTCCAGAGATGTGGGCATTGCGGACTGCCTCAGCCATATAAGCCATCTCATTGCCTGCCAGACTCGCCGTATTGAAATCTATCCGAATTTTCTCGTTCACGCAACACCTCAGTGGATATCGACTTATTTACAAACCAGTATGGTAAAGTCATACAATCCGTAGTCATGGAGCAGGGCGACATTTTTCGCGAAGGTCCGCTTGCAAAAATCAAAGAAAAAGCATGGGTCAGCGTAATACAATTCGGGGCGCATGAATTCTGGATCGGAGTATTTCGTTAATAAATTGAATGAAAACCCCTTAGAGGTCAGAGAGTTCATGCGTTTGAGCACCTCGACGACATAAGCGGTCCATTGGTCATCGGTTAAGTCAAGTTTTATGTTAAAAATGCCGCTGGCAATTGCATAATCGCAAGATGTAAGTTCATCTTCGCGGTTGGTGAAATGACAATTGGGCTGATCACCATGCAAGCGCCTACCTTCGTCGATCATTGCCGGCACGATATCATATCCAAAATAGACGAGTTGGTGATTCTGTTTGTGTAAATAATCAAATAGTGAGCCAAAACCAGAACCGTAATCAATCAATGAATAAGGTTGGTCTATCGGTAAAATTCTTGCTAACTGTTTAAATCGATTTTCCTGGGAAGCCTCTGAATTCCAATCCACTCCTCTTGGTGTGGCGCCGAAGGTTTCCAGCTTCTGAGCAAAATAATCCTGGATGGGTTCTAAATTAATATCATTTCCCATGGGTTTCCTTGGTGATATATTGGATTGCATCCTCTCCCAACATGAACATCAGGTCGATGATGGATACTTGCGGGTCATAAGGTGGGTGTAATTGAGGATAAGGTTCATAATCGTAGCGCATATATTCGAGCGAGATGCCAGCCTTCTCAAATTGTTCGTCATCAATGTAATCCCTAGCGGCCGGTCCGGATATATAGTGATCGGCGCCGACGGCTTTGAGGATCTCAACCAACCTTTCAGTTCTGGCTCCCTGAATGTTTTTGAGTTCTGACGAACGAATAAATTGAGTGTGGTGAATGCCTAATGCTTTGGCCAATGCGATGGTCATATCAATGGTGAAATCGGCCAACAAGGCAGGATGTTGTTGATAAAAGGATTCCAACAGGGGAGCGTAGGTTCGGAAATGCGGCGCTTTGTGATAGGCAAGTTTAATGGCAGTCCAATGTTCACGATTCCAGGGGGCATCCCAACAAATGCGAATTTGGTAGATGGGGATGTTTTCAGTTTGTGCGCCTTTGCTGTAGACCGGGATGGTCAACCATTGTGATCCTTGAGTGGTTTTTATACGATTGCGGTTCCGCCAGCTACGTTTGTCGAATTGCACATCATCATAGAAAACAAACAGGTCGGCTTTGTAAATCTGATGGAAGTAACCTCGCCAGGGAATATAGGATGGTTGGAGGATCACACAATTCATTGTGTTTTACCGATCATCCTGTCTGGTCTTCATCTGGATGACATAAGACGGGCGGTCCATACTGCGGTCAAAGATTCTCGCCATGTATTCGCCGAAGATACCCAACGCGAAAAGTTGGGTTCCGCTGAAAATTGCGATTATGGATGCCAGAAATGGAAAGCCGGGGATGCTGCCAGCCGATACGGTGATGATGACCACGTAAGCCAGGATGACAATACCAAAAAGGGTAAAGAAGAAACCCAGCATGCTGGCAAACCGCAAAGGGGCTGTGCTGAAGCCTGTCAACACCAGCATCGCCTGTCCAAACAATTTGGCAAAATTATAATTGGAAACTCCTACCTGGCGAGGGGTTTCGTTAATGGGTGTGGTGGCGAACCGTGTGGTTCCCCAAGAGAGCAAAACATCCAAGATGACATTTGGACCCTGAAAGGTCTCAAAAGCATCACGCAGACTGGCGCGGAAAGCACGAAAAGAACCAATGTCACGGATGGTGGGAATGCCCATGACGTAAGCGAGGACACGTTTGGTTAATTTGGAAAAGATATTGCGCCACCATTCGTGAGGCAACTTGCGCGGGATGCCGTAGACCACGTCGAAACCCTCAGCCAGCCTGACCAACAAGTTGGGTATTTCCTCGGGGGGGTGTTGGAGGTCGTCATCCATGGTGATGACCACCTCATTTCTGGCATTTCTCACTCCGCAGAGTAAAGCGTTATGCTGGCCGTAATTGCGCATCATCTTCAGGCCCTGAACGCTAGTATGATTCGCAGCCAATTCTTGGATGGTTTGCCAGGATCCATCCCCGCTGCCGTCATCCACCAGGATGACCTCGAAAGGGTTTCCAAGTTTCAGAAAGACATTTTCGAGACGGTTAACTAATTCAACAAGAGTTGCCTGGCTGTTGTAAACCGGGATGACAACCGAACAGCTCAAAGGGGTTTGGGGAGTATTTTGGAGGTTAGTATCCACAGTTGAACTCTTTATTGAAACTGTTAAATAAATCCCGGTCTGGCGGGTTGGGTTCCTCATCCCGGACTATGCGAATGAAGGTCTGGCAAAACCCTGTCCGGACAGACGGGTCGGTCTGAATGGCGGCCTGCGCCATTTCCAGCGCAGTCTGCCATCGTCCGGTACGCACGTAGGCTTCGACAAAAGGGAGTAATTCGGATTGATGAATGGGTTTCAAGCCCAAGTTATTGGCATCATCCAAGAGTGATATCACCGTCTCCCATTTATTTTCCTGACGGGCCAATTCAGCTTTGTAGAAATAGTAACACCAGCCGTGAGATGGCTCGCTTCCAAAAAGACTCTTAGGAGGTACAACTGGATGTTCGGGATTTTTGATGATATTGCCAAGATTAGACAATAAAATGGCGTCAGTTAATTGATAGGGAAGGTCTTGAATTGAATTTTTATTGGTGAAACGATTATCCATCACGCGCAGGCAGGCAGGATAAGGGTAATAAATGACGACAGACTTTTTTGTATTGCCCTCAAAGGTCGTTGCTCGGTAATTAAAATCAACCGATGTACCGGATTCCAATGATACAAGGGAGCCTTTGAGGCGAGCTTTTGTATAAAGAAGCAAATACGGCATCGGTTCAGTTGCACGATAATCCGGCGCGTAAATCATATTAAGTGGCGCTGATAACGAATAATCCGAATAAAATTGGAGGGGTAATTCGTGGGAAATAAGCATGGTTCCAGGTTTCAATCCAGGGATACGCCAGGATAATTCCCAAAAAAATTGGCGTTGAACATTCCATGCCCGGCGAAAGGTGTTCGCCGATTGGAAATGAGAGCCTACAGCCAAAGCAATCAGTACAACTAAGACGATTTTCATTTCTTAATGATTTG
>CAZCBJ010000066.1:0-17962 GCA_964496705.1 uncultured Anaerolineaceae bacterium
ACGCCTCCATCATTTGAAAAATAACCACGATTGCTGTCTTGCAATATTATAACCCTGTGGCTACAATGGGGTTAACTGATATAGAGGCATGGTCAAACCCATTTCCATTCCCGCGGCACAAATTGCGTCCCTGGCAATCCTGGGGGCTGAGATCCCAGCCCATTTCGAAGCGCTTGGTGAATTGGACTTGCTGCTCAAAGCGCCAAGTCCCCCGGTGGCTGTGTTTTGCGCTCAGCGTTGCCCCGATACGCTGCATGCCGTTGCCCAGCAGACAGCCCAGGCATTGCGCGACAGCGGAAGTGCCACGATCAGCGGGTTTTTCACCCCGCTGGAAAGTCAGATGTTTGACATTTTGCTGCGCGGCACACAGCCGGTCATCCGTGTGGAGGTGCGCGGGTTGGAAAGTTACCCCCTTCCCAACCAGTTCAAGCGCCCGCTGGACAAAGGGCGCCTGTTGATCCTCTCGCCATATCCGGGTCGTCGTAAGCCGGATAAAGAACTGGCTGAGGAGCGCAATCGGATTGCGGCCGCGTTGGCCGGCCGTCTGCTGGTGATTCACGCCGAGCCAGGCGGAAAGTTGGAGCGGCTTTGCGCCGAGGCGGCGCGGGAGTGGGGCAAGCCGGTTGAAGCTCCCGAAAGCTTCTATAACACCCACCTCGTATCGCTGGGGGTGAAGCTGTTGCGCTTCTCTGACTCTGCGTCCTGACGCATTGGCAAAATCGTTTACAATATTCCCTTATTCTAGATTACAGTTGCTATCAAGGAGGAGTCATGCAATACCGTCCCTATGGCGCCACCGGCGCGAATGTGTCCATTCTTGGTCTGGGCGCCATGCGCCTGCCGTCCATTGAGGAAGAAAGTCGCGTCGACCTGGACAAAGCTGTGCCCATCGTCCGCCGTGCGCTCGACCTGGGGATCAACTACATCGACAGCGCTTACGGGTACATCTGGGGCACCAGCGAGGTGGCGGTTGGTCAGGCCATCAAGGGCTACGACCGCTCGAAGATATTCCTGGCCACCAAGATCCCTGTACACAGTGTGGAAGAGGGCGAACCCCAAGCCTGGCGAGAGCGTTTGGAGGAGTGTTTACGGCGCTTCGATACGCCCTATATCGATTTCATGCATTTCCACGGGTTGGACTGGGCAGCTTATTCAGATGTACTCACCCGCAATGCCATGACCCTCGAAGAAGCCCGCAAAGCGCGCTCCGAGGGACTGATCCGCCACATCGTGTTCTCCAGCCACGATGAAGTGAATAACATCATTAAGTTGATCGACACCGGCGATTTCGCCGGCATGCTGGTGCAGTACAACTATCTCGACCGCCATAACGAACCCGCCATTGCCCGCGCGCATGAAAAGGGCATGGGCGTGGTAATCATGGGTCCGGTGGCCGGTGGACGTCTGGTGACCCCGCAAGGCATCGTCCTTGATCGCGAAGGCGCGCTCGAGATCAAGACCCCCGAGCTGGCGCTGCGCTACGTCTGGCAGAACCCGGGCGTCAGCACCGCGTTGTCGGGGATGAGCAGCATTGAAATGGTCGAGGAAAACGTGCAATCCGCCGGGAAAGTGGCTCATATGAGCGAGGCTGAGATGGCGCGGGTGGCTGAGCTGCTGACCCAGCAGCAAAACCTGGCCGACCTGTATTGCACCGGCTGCGCGTACTGCATGCCCTGTCCCAATGAGGTGAATATCCCTGAGAACTTCCGTTATATGAACTGGTTCCGCGTCTGGGGAATGGAAGAACAGGCTCGCAAGGCTTATGCCGAGCTCAACGGTGAGAGCCATTGGCATGCCTATGGCGAGGTCACCGGGCTGAACGCAGAAGCCTGCCTGCAGTGTGGTGAATGCGAGCCGAAATGCCCGCAGAATATCCATATTATCGATCAACTGGCTGAAACTGCCCGCATCCTGGGCAGCAAATAGGATCGCTAGCGCCGGCTGTATGCGCGTCGAATCCGCTTCCCGAAATTCCAAACAGCGCCTGGCTGTCATCCGGGCGCTGTATTTCTTTCTTTTTGCCGGGAATGGAATTTTCTTCACCTATATCAATGTGTATTACCGCAGCATCGGCCTGAGCGGCGTGCAGATTGGTCTGATCAACACCCTGGCACCATTGATCGGCATCTTTGGCAGCACGTTGTGGGGGCTGCTCAGCGACCGCTTCGGGCGAACGCGCCTGCTGCTGGGCATCGCCGCGGCAGGGGCGGCGATTGGCGCGCTGGGCATCTCAGCGGTGCAAACCTTTATCTGGATTCTACCGCTGGCGGCTGTATCCAGCTTGTTCGCCAACACACTCGGCCCATTGGTGGACAGTGTCAACTTTGCTGCGCTGGGCGAGCAGCGCGAACGTTACAGCCGTCAGCGCATTTTTGGAACGGTTGGTTTCATCCTGACCAGTTCCACGGTCGGCCTGCTCTTTGAGCGCACGGGTTTACGCTTCATGTTTATCTTGTATCCGCTGACCCTGGGTCTGTTCATCCTCATGCTAAGCGGTCTCAAGGCGCAGAGTGTGCATTTGAATCGGTCGCTGTTCAGCGGAGTGCAGGCCTTCCTGCGTCAGCCGGCTTGGGTGGTGTTCACCCTCAGTGTGATCGTGCAGTTCATCGGCAACAACGGATTTATCAACTTTTTGAGCATTACATTGTACGAGATGGGCGCCAGCGATTGGTTGGTGGGGTTTGCCTGGTCAGCCGCAGCCATCTCCGAGCTGCCGGTCATGTTCTTCGGCGCTTGGATGATTCGCCGCTGGGGGGCGAGCAGGCTGGTGCCGGTGGCGATGGCGTTTTACCTGCTGCGCATCTTCCTGTATGCCGTGATGCCCAATCCAGCCTGGGCGCTGGGGGTCAACCTGCTGCACAGTGTGACCTACGGTGTGTTTTGGATTGCCGGGGTAACCTACGCCTACGAGCTGGCGCCCGCGGAATACAAAGCCACCAGCCAGGGTTTATTTGTGGCCAGCATCAACCTGGCGGCGGTAATCGGTTCGCCGCTTAGCGGCTGGCTTTATGACAATGTTGGCCGCTCCGGCATGTTTCTCACCCAGGTGGGGTTTTCGTTCGCTGCGCTTGTTTTATTCCTGATCGGACGCCGATTGCTCATCCGCAGAGCATCCTGATTGTTAATCCCTGGATCGAATCCAGCGCCGCGCCGCCAGCCAGCCCCATCCGGCGGCTGCCAAGATCAGCCCAGCCAGTGAGACGAACTGGATGACCATGCGCAGCAGCGGCCGGTAAGTCAATTCCACCCGGGTGGTTCCGGCTGGTATTTGCATACCGACGAAAGCGCGCAGGGCGGGCTGCGCTGCAATTTTCTGGCTGCCGAAAGCGCCGTAGGCGATTGCCTGCCAATCCTGCCGGTAGAATTCGCTCAACATCAACACCCGATCGCGGTCGCCGGGTTCCATCTCTAAGACAATGTGGTTGACCCGGTGTGCCACCCGGATCTGCCCATCTCCCGCGCGGCGCAATTGCAGGATGGGCTTCAAATCCTGTCTTGAGAGACTCGCGCTGTCGGGCGCGCGCCAATCCTGGCCGGTCAAGACTGCGCCATCGATGAATTCCGCTTCATCCCAGGCGCGTGGGTTTTCGTAAAGGCCCAGTTCCAAGCCCTCATTGTCGTTGTAGACTACCTCAAGCAGTTGCAGGTCGTTGAGGAAATCCTCGTCCGTGGCTTTAAGCACATAGCGCACACCGCTCAAGTCATAGAAATCCTGGTTTTCAGCCCCGCAGCTCTGCGGGTTGATCAAACCGATCAAGCGCACCATGTCGGGGCAAAATGCGCGGTAGGAAACACCTTTGTACTGCCCGTTGATCGCCCGCAGCCCGTGATAGGGCAGCGAGTTATAAGCGATACCGGCTTTCATCAGGCCTTTGATGGAGATGCGCTCCTGGATGAGCGGGCTGAGCAGCAGCCTGCCGCCATCTTTTCCGATGTGCGTTTTAAGTTTCTGGATCAGCGGCGTTTCTGCGACCACGTTGGAGATGACCGGCTGGTTTTGCACATTCTGACGGTAGGACTGCATATTCTTCCAGAAGGGATAAGCGCCCATGCCTGCCAGCGACACTTGAATCAGGCAAAGCGCGGTTACGCCAATGGCGGCCATTCGACTGCGCTTGACGAGCCAGGTCAACGTCTCGCCGGCGATCAGGATGCCTGCCGGGATGAGGCTGTTGCAGAAGCCGATCGGCGCAGATACAAAATTGTAGATGACATCCGGCCGGACTACGTAAAGTAAAGCAAAAACTGCTACAGGAAAACCCAGGCTGACCGGCAGGCTGCGCGTTCTTCGGCGGAAGATCAAACCCAAGATGGCCAGGATGGTGAAGATCGGCCCAAACGAGATGTGTCGCACCCCACGCACCAGCAGCGTTTGTTGATAATAATCCCCCCAGGGCAGGAAGAGACCGCGGTAGGTGTCGCCGCTGTTGAACAAGATCGGGCGCAGGAAAATGGACCAAAGCTCTTCACCGCCGAATTTTTGCGGAAAGTGGCTGAAGCCCTGGCTCGGGTCGAACAAGGCAAGCTCACTGAAGGTGGTGTATATTTTTGCGCCGGTGATCAACAGGATCAAGCCCAGGCTGAGCAGCAGCCATCGCTTTTGCCGCCAGCCGTCGTGGGGATTGCCCAGCACGAAAAGTGCCGTGAAGATGCAGCCGTAGAAGAAGAAGATCGGCGGGTAGCTGATCAGGGTGGTGAATCCGATGGTCACCCCCAGGCCGACCGCATATAAAAACGAGTCGGGTCTGGTTTGGCTTTTCAAAAGATTGGTCGTCAGCAGCAGAATCCACGGCAGCGACATATATCCCAGCAGGTGGGGCAGCCAGAAATCAGCGTAGGTGTAGTTCAGCACCGGAGAAGACAACAGAAAACTCACCACTCCAACCAGCCCGATCCATCCCTTGACGCCGAAGCGCCGGCTGAGCCGCCACATGCCGTAACCGCCCAGTAGGAGGTGCAGCGCATATACCAGTAAAATTCCGCGGCGCACATCCCGCGTAATCAGCAGCGACAGGGGGTGGAGATTGAGGTCGCTGAAAAAGGCGGTTGGCATCCCGAAGGCATAATCGGATGTCCAAAATGGGTATTGCCCTTCGTCCAGCACCGCGCGCCCAAATAACACGGTGGGCATGATGGTGAAGCGGAAATCTTCCTCGTCGAAATGCACAATTCCGCGCAATGGGCTCAGCATAGCCAGCACCATACCCAGAATGAACAGGATGATGAGCAGGTCGGTTTTGCGGAGAATTGCCGGCAGTTTTTTCACGGGTGAAAAATTATAACATACCGGCATTCGGCGAATTGGAGGGTGTGCTATCATCCAGTCGCCCTGTCAGGAACGATGCGGCAGCGGCGGACGCAGGGTAACAGCATGGCAAAACAGAGCAAGAATTCGTTTCTCAACCGGGGAATTGTCAGCCCGTTGATGATCGCGGCATTTTCTGTGCTGGCCGTGTGGCTCAGCAATTTTGACCAGATGGAACCGTTCACTGTATTGCGCCCATTAATGGTTGCCATACTTCTGGGCGCCGTCCTTAATGGGCTGCTGTGCTGGCTTACCCGCGCAGTGCTCAAAGCCAGCCTGCTCAGCGCTTTCTGGATTCTTCTGTTCATTCTCTATGGTCATATTTACGGCGTCCTCGAGCCGGTGAATGTTTTGGGGTTTGCGCAAGGCAGACATCAGACAATCCGCCCGCCCGCCGGTGATTGTCCTGCAGGGCGATCACGGTTGGGGCAACAGCGCCCCGCCCCGCATGCGCCTCCTGAACGCTAATGATATGCCCGACGGAGGTGGCGAGATGGTGTATGCCACCAACACCCCGGTTAACGCCTTCCGCATTATCTTTACTTTCTATTTTGGCGCAAACTATCCCATGCTTGAGGACTTGAGTTATTTTTCCCCTGCCGAAACCCGCTATCAATTTACGGTTTATCCGCCCATCTGCATTGAGCCATAAACAAGGCTTGAAGCGACCTGTGCTATAATCACCGCGTTTTAGACGGATCGACCATATCAGCAACCTGGCTGTCAGACCTTTCATGAAAATAAAGCGAACGCCACTCGATGCCAATATTCTAGCTCCGCTGAGCATTGCCCTCTTTTCGGTGCTGGCGTTGTGGGCCAGTAATTTTAGTCAAATGGAGCCGGTGGCGGCTGTACGGCCGATACTGACCGCTTTACTCGCTGGGGCTGCGCTTTACGGTTTGCTGCGCTGGATCACCCGTTCTGCTCCCAAAGCGGGCTTGCTCAGTGCATACTGGATTTTGCTTTTTGTTACCTATGGGCATATATACGGCTTGCTGGAGCCGGTGGTGGTCGGTGGCTTTGCGCCCGGACGCCACCGCTTTTTAATCCTGATATGGCTGATGTTGTTGCTTGTGGGTACCATTTTTGTCCTGCGTAAAGGATATCGCCTGTCTTTTTTATGCTGGGGCGCCAACCGGATTGGACTCTTACTGGTCGGCATGGCCTTGATCCAGCTACTCTTTTTGCAGTTTCGCCCATCTTTCACGCACAAACCCGTTCGGTCACCTGCAGAACTGAATACCAGTGGGCTGTCTGCCGGGAATTTTCCGGATGTTTATTACATCATCCTCGATTCGTATTCGCGTGAGGATGTGCTGAGCAAATATTACGAGTTTGATAATTCTGAATTTTTGAATGAGTTGAGAAATCGCGGATTTGTCATCCCGGATTGCACGCAGAGCAATTATGCCTACACTGCACTGGTAATTCCTTCTACTTTCAATATGGATTATTTTGACAGTTTCTCGGCGGGTGTCGATACCTCAGCTGCGGACCTTAATTATTATCAACTGCGCGAACATATTCTGCACAACGAGGTGCGCGATAATTTCACTGCGCTGGGATACACCTACGTCACTATTGAGACAGCCTTTCCCTGGCTGAATGTGGATGATAGCGATATTTATTATCGCACGCGCATCTCCTCCTTGTTCCTTCTCCAATTATTGGAGTTGACCGATTTTGATAGCATGCTGGTGGATACGAGCCTCTTGCGCGTGGTCAGCGAGGCTGGCGCGCTTTCACCGCGCTTGCAGGAAGCGCTGGATTACGGTATCAGCCGGATTAACGTGATGTATCGCAAGGTTGGCAAGGTGGTACGCTCGAAAAATCAAATCCGCTATGACCACGTGATGAGCATCCTGGATACTGCTGAGAAAACGCCCCGGATAGTCAGCCCAAAATTTGTCTATATCCATGTTGTCGCTCCTCATCCTCCCATTGTGTTCAATGAAAAAGGACAGTTTGCGCCGGAAACCAGTTTGAAAATCGGCTACCCCAAGGAGATCCAGTATCTTAACCAACGCATGTTGACGCTGATTGACCTGATCCTCAGCCAGTCAAGCCGACCGCCGGTGATTGTGCTGCAGGGTGATCATGGCTGGGGCACGATTAAAGAAAATCGCCAGCTCATTCTGAACGCCTATTACCTGCCGGATGGTGGATCCAAGCTGGTGTATCCCACCATCACCCCGGTCAACACTTTTCGTATCATCTTCAACCATTACTTCGGCGGCTATTACCCTCTGCTGGAAGATATCACCTATTACTCGCCGGACGAAGATCAATATAATTTTAAAATCATTCCCGCCACTTGTGTGACCCGCTAAGCGGAAAATCGTAAAGTTTTCTACTGGCGAAGGCTACCGTCAGTGGATAAGCCGCTTTGGTCAGCGAGATCGCCCCAACCAGCGCAAGATGACTGCTACACCGGCGCTGTAATCGGGGTATTTGCCCGCTGCGGTCGCGCCCAACGCCAGGCTGGAGATGGCCAGCCAAAAATACGGTAATGGATGGGAAGAAAGAACCCACCCAGCGGTGAGAAAAGACTGGCATCCAATACCACCGCAGGCTTATAAGATCAATCCCAAACGTTCGCGGGTGGGTTTAAAATGGTGCCAAGCGGGCAGCCTCCGGATGGGGTCGTGTAAAACTGATTATATCCCGACTTATCAGTCTGCGGGTTTGCGGCAATTGGCTAGACAGTCGGGTTATAATCCATACGAAACGATTCTTATTGCTAAAATGCCGATTAAGGAGTATATCCCATGTCCAACCGCCGCGTCCCCCACTTGATAATTTTGATTGCCCTGGCAGCCGCTGTGTTGGCTTGCTCGGTGTTTCCTTCACCGGCTGTCCCTACGCCGGCGGTGGATTCGTTTGCCACCGCAGTGGCGTTGACCCTCACCGCTTTACAAAATGAACAACCTAAAGACCTGCCCACGGACATACCCGCTGCTCCGCCGGCGCCTTCGGATACACCTGCGCCGACATCCGTTCCCGGGACGGCCACCCCGCTGCCCATGCCGCCCGGACTGCGCATCGCCTACACGGATGCAGCCCGCAACTTGTGGTTATTCGTTGAAGGCGGCGCCAACACGCGCCTGGTGGGCACAGGAGATGTCACCGAAGGACGCATCTCGCCGGACGGCAACCTGGTGGCTTACGTGCGAACGGCTGATTACCTGCGCTACAGCCTGTGGGTCATCACTCCTGACGGCAGTGGCGAGCGTCAGCTGATCTCAACCGCTGATTTTGATAGCATGAAGAATCATTCAGATGCGGTCAGCGCCCAACCGCTGTTATGGGAATTCATCCCCGGTACGCGCACAATTGCCTTCACCTCAGGCCCCACCTACGATGGACCGGGCATGATCACCAATGACGACCTGTGGACGGTGGATACCGGCAGCGGTGTACTGACCCGGCTGCTCGCCCCTGGGTGGGGCGGTTTCTTCTATATCTCACCGGATGGAAGCCAGATGGCGCTGGCTACCTCCACCCGACTGAGCCTGATCAATATAGACGGCTCCAACCGGCGCGATGGGGTTCTCACCTACCCGCCGGTGATCACCTATTCGGAATACCAATGGACTCCCGCCCCCAAGTGGTCGGCGGACTCCAGCAAGCTGCGCGTTGCGGTTCCGCCTGCTGATCCTCTGGCTGAACCGCTGCAATACTCGACCATCTATGAAGTTCCAGTCAGTGGCGCATCCGCCTTTATGACCGGCGCGGTGATCACCCAGCCGCTGGTGGAACCGGCCATCTCCCCCGACCTCAGCCGCGTCGCTTATACCAAAGTGGTGGGCAGTCTGGCTGACAATCGCTGGGATTTGCGCATCGCGAACTTTGACGGCTCCAGCGACGTGGTTTATGCCACCGGGCAGCCCAACTTTCGCGGTTGGGCGCCCGATTCGACCCGCTTTGTGTTTATCGAATCCGGCAGCGGCGCGCTGCGCATCGGTCAGGCTGGTTCAGCGCCCACTGCGATGTTCAGCGATGTGTCCAGCGCTGTTTCGATTGATTGGCTGGCGGATGGGCGCGCGTTGGTGCTGACCCGCTCCGGCAGCGGGTGGGAATTGCGCGCCGGTATCCCCGGAGGCTCCAGCGCCTTGCTGGTGAGCATCCCCGGTGATCCTTCCGGATATTTCCCGAATTACGATATCTGGTAGCTGTTCAACTGACCAGCGTGCCCACCTCAGCGCCAAGCAGCGCGCTGCGCAGGGCGTTTTCGTCCCACAGGTTCAGCACCAGGATGGGCAGTTTGTTTTCCATGCACAGTGATACCGCAGTGGAGTCCATCACTTCCAGTTGCAGGTTCAACACATCGATATAAGACAGCCTGTCGAATTTTTTCGCGTCGGGATTGAGCTTGGGGTCGCTGTCATACACGCCATCCACCTTGGTGGCCTTGATCACCACATTCGCTCCGATTTCCATCGCGCGCAGCGCTGCGGCAGTATCGGTGGAGAAGTAGGGATTACCCGTTCCGCCGCCGAAGATCACCACCCGCCCTTTTTCCAGATGGCGGATCGCGCGCCGGCGGATATACGGCTCGGCAACGGTATGCATTTCGATGGCCGATTGCACTCGTGTGATCACCCCGATGCTTTCCATCGCATCCATCAGGGCCAGCGCGTTCATCACGGTGGCCAGCATGCCCATGTAATCGGCTGTGGCGCGGTCCATGCCCAGGTCCAAGCCTGCCTTCCCGCGCCAAAGGTTGCCAGCACCAATCACAACGGCCACATCCACCCCCATCTCGCGCACATCGCGCACCCGGCGCGCGATCTGCATGGCCTGTTTGGGATCGATGCCGTTGCCCTGCGGACCGCCCAGGGCTTCGCCGCTCAGCTTGAGCAGTATGCGGTGGTATCGTAGTCCGTCCATATGCCTCCTGTTGGGTTGCCAGATCAGTTGGTAAAAAAAAGGCCAACCCTGGGGTTGGCCTGGATGGTTATGCCTGCTCTTCGCTGCCTTCGCCCAACTGCCAGCGCACGAAGCGGCGGATGACAATGTTCTCGCCCAGTGCAACGATCGTCTGGTTCACCAGTTGCTGCACGGTGATGCTCTCGTCGCGGATGTACGCCTGGTTGAGCAGCACAAACTCGTCCTTGAACTTCTTGAGCGAGCCTTCCACGATGCGCGGGATGACGGCATCCGGTTTGCCTTCGTCGCGCGCTTTGGCAGCGGCAATCTTGCGCTCGTTCTCCAGCACCTCGGCAGGGATGTCTTCCTCGCGGATGTATTGCGGGCTCATCGCGGCGATCTGCAGCGCAATCTCGTGCGCCAGCTTGCGGAAAGGTTCCGAGCGCCCCACGAAATCGGTTTCGCTGTTGACTTCCACCATCACGCCCACGCGGCCGTTGCCGTGCGAGTACAGTTCCACCACACCTTCGGAGGTCTGCCGGCCGGCGCGCTTGGCGGCGGTGGCCAGGCCCTTCTCGCGCAGGAAATCCAGCGCCTTCTTTGCGTCGCCATCGGATTGTTCCAACGCCTTGCGGCAGTCAAGAACGCCAGCGCCGGTTGCTTCACGCAGTTGTTTAATCATCTCGGTTGTAATTGTTGCCATTCCTGTTTCCTTCTAAACGGTATAAATTGTTGAGTAGCTTTTCAAGCGGCACCTCCCCGGTGACGCTTGATTGATTTTATTCTTCGTTTTCCACTGCTGGTTGGTCGTCAGCTTTGACTGCTTCGACCACATCTTCGGCTTCCACAACTTCAACAGCCTCTACAGCTTGCACAACTTCACCAGCCGCTTCAGCTTCGACAACCTTGGGGGTGCCCAGGCGCGCCATGGTCGCCAGGGTGGCCTCCCCCAGCAGGTCCTTGTCTTCCAGTTCGGATTCCTCGCTCAAACGCACGCGCGGAGCCGCCGCGATTTCACCTTCGGCGGAGATGACTGCCTCTTCAAATTCGCTGTCTTTGCGCAGCGCGCGGCCTTCCACCGCCGCGTCGGCCATCTTGCCCACCAGCAGTTTGATGGCGCGGATGGCGTCATCATTGGAGGGGATCACATAGTCTATATAGCCTGGATCGCAATTGGTGTCCACCAGCGCAATCACCGGGATGCCTTTGAGATTTGCCTCATGAACGGCGGTCGCCTCGCGGGTGACGTCCACGACGAAGACCAAATCAGGCAAAGTCTTCAAGTTGCGCACACCGCTCAAGCGGGTTTCCAGACGGGTGATGTCGCGCTGGATTAAAAGGCCTTCCTTTTTGGTCAACCGGTTGATCTCACCGGAATCGCGCAATCTCTCCAGTCGTTCCAGTTCCTGGATGCGGTTGAAAATGGTCGGCCAGTTGGTGATCATGCCGCCGAGCCAGCGCTCAGTGACGTAGGGCATGCCGGCTCGGATAGCCTCTTCGCGCACTGTTTCCTGCGCCTGGCGCTTGGTGCCGATGAACATGACGTTCCCGCCCTTCTGCACGGAGTCGCGCACCAGGTTGTAGGCGGTGGTCAGCGCTTTAACGGTTTGTTGCAGGTCAATGATGTGAATGCCGTTGCGCTCGGTGAAGATGTAGGGTTTCATCTTCGGGTGCCACTTGTTGGTGCGGTGACCGAAATGCACGCCGCTTTCCAGCAGGGCTTTCATGGAAATTACTGAAGCCATTGTATTTCTCCTTTTGCGTTTGGCCTCCGCTTCCCTGTTTGCGGTCCATCACTGCTCTCTCGGGCAGCACGCAGGACCCTTCGGGAAGCGTGTGATATGGTGGTAGTCTGTGCCAGTGACACAGCCGAGCAAGTATACCACAGGATTTCGCAGAGATGCAATTTTTATTCACCTTTTAGAAATGCTGAATGGTCTGCAAACTGCCCCACTCAAAAACGGCCAGATGACGCGGCATCTGGTGAAGAAAGGCACTGGTTTCTTTCCGCAGCCGGATTAAAATTGGATTTGAATAATTTATTTGCATGGAATAATCCGAGAAAAAAGATATAATTTTCAGAATTAATGCAGATGAAGCGTCCCGGATCTGCTTTGGTTTTCTGCTAACATCGAAACGAGACCCATGACAACTCCTGATCTCATTTTCCTTCACGCCCCCAGCGTGTATGATTTCCGCAGCCAGGCCATCCTCTACGGGCCGGTCAGCGACCTGGTTCCTTCCACCCCAGTGTTCGAGATGTATCCCATCGGCTTCACCACCATGGCCGAATACCTGGAGCGCGCCGGGATGCGCACCCGCATCGTTAATTTGGCTGTGCGCATGCTGGAAGACCCGCGCTTCGATGCCGAGGAGCAGGTGCGCAAGCTTAATGCTGTCGCGTTTGGCATTGACCTGCATTGGCTGCCGCACGCTCATGGCTCGATTGAAGTGGCCAGGATCGTCAAGCGCCACCACCCGCGCACCCCGGTCATCTTTGGCGGTTTTTCCTCCACCTATTTTCATGAAGAACTGATCCGTTATCCCTGTGTGGATTTCATCGTGCGGGGTGATTCCACTGAGTATCCTCTGCTGCTGCTCATGCAGTACTTGCGCTCCGGCGGCTCCGCTCATCCCGCTGCGGGTTCGGGCGAATACCGTGCGCTGGAAAAAATCCCCAACCTGTCCTGGGTGGACGCGGATGGGGTATATCATCCCAACCCGATCACCTACAGTCCCGACACGCTGGACGATTTGCTGCTAGATTATACGCACGTGCTGCGCGCGGTGGTGCGCTACCGCGATCTGGCCGGCTATAAACCTTTTCGCAATTGGATGCAGTATCCCATCACCGCCGCGCTGACGACCCGCGGCTGCCGCTACAACTGCGTCACCTGCGGCGGCTCTGCCCGCACCTTCCGTTCCATTCACAACCGCCAGCGCCCGGCATTTCGCTCGCCCGAAAAACTGGCTCAGGATATCCGCCGCATTGGCGAATATTCTCATGGACCAGTCTTCGTCCTGGGCGATTTTCGCCAGGGCGGTCCCGATTACGCCGAGCGCTTCCTGGATGCACTCAGCGGTTATAAAAAACAGGTGTTCTTTGAGTTGTTTGATGCCGCGCCGCCTGAATTTTTCCAGCGCATCGCCCGCGCGGTGCCCAATTTCACCATAGAAATTTCGATGGAATCGCATGATGAGAGCGTTCGCCGCAGCTTTGGCCGCTCCTACACCAATGCGCAGCTCGAAGCCACCATCCAGGGCGCGCTGGATGCTGGATGTCAGCGCTTCGATGTGTTCTTCATGACCGGCCTCAAGGAACAGACCTACCAATCGGTGATGGACACGGTGGAGTATTCGCACCATCTGCTGCGGCGTTTTGCCGCTGCGGGTGCGAAGCGCGTCATACCCTTCATCTCACCCATGGCGCCTTTTCTGGATCCCGGCAGCCAGGCCTTTGAAAATCCCGAAAAGCACGGCTACCGCCTGTTTTGCCGCACACTTGAAGAGCACCGCCAGGCGCTGCTTGCCCCGAGTTGGAAGTATGTGATGAACTATGAGACGGTCTGGATGAGCCGCGATGAAATTGTCGCCTCCACGTATGAAGCCGGGCGGCGCATGAATCTGATCAAGGGTGAAATGGGCGCCATCGATCCATCCCAGGCCGCCGCCACCGACCAGCGCATCGCCCAGGCCACCCGACTGATGAACGAGATCGACCAGATCGTTCTCCACGTTTCCGACCCCTCTGAGCGCCAGCGCAAGCTCGCCGAGCTCAAACAGCACATGGACAACGCCAACCTTTCCACCGTTTGTGATAAGAGGGAGCTGGAGCTGCCTGTCACCGGCATACGCATCAACATGCTCCAGGCTGCAGCCATCGTGGTTAATGATTGGTGGCAGGACCGCCTGCGCGCGTTGGGCCGCAAGGATGCCAACCCGCCGTTTTAAGACCCGCGAAGCCGACTTTGGGTTATAATTTTTTCAGTGGCGACCAGCATGATCGCTTGCGTGGTTGACCCCTTGAAAAAGCCGGTGGTTGGAAGGGCGGTCGTTTGCAGTCATCTTCGAAAACCTGGTTGTATCGTAATATCCCCAAGGTGGAACTGCACCGCCACCTGGAGGGCTCGCTGCGCTATGAGACCATCCTGGAGGTGGTGCGCAAACACGGCATCACCCTGCCGCTGCGCAACGACCTGCGCGGTCTGGTGCAGATGCAGGAAGATGAGCATTTCTCTTTCGACACCTTTCTGGCCAAATTCAAGGTGCTGCGCCTGCTTTACCGTTCGCCCGAGATCATCCGCCGCATCACCCGTGAGGCGGTAGCGGATGCTGCGGCAGACAACATCCGCCACATGGAGTTGCGCTTCACCCCGGTGGCGCTGACCCGCTCCGAGAATTTCCCGCTGGCGGATGTGATGGACTGGGTGTGCGAAAGCGCGCGCGACGCCAGCCAGCAGTACGGGCTTTCGGTGCGGCTGATCGCCAGCATCAATCGCCACGAGCCGCTTGACCTGGGCGCTGAGGTGGTGCGCTTGGCTGCGCAGCGTTTGTCACGCGGCATTGTTGGGATTGACCTGGCGGGGGACGAAGCCAATCACAGCGCCGCGCCGTTCGTCAAGCTGTTTCAAGAGGCGCGGGCTGCCGGCCTGGCGTTGTGTGTGCATGCCGGCGAATGGGGCGGGGCTGAGAATGTGCGCGCGGCCATCCAGGAATTCAAAGCCGACCGCATCGGTCACGGCGTGCGCGTGGTGGAGGATGCTCAGGTTCTCGCCCTGGCGCGCGAGACGGGTATCCCTTTTGAGGTGTGCATGACCAGCAATTATCACAGCGGAGTCTCTCCATCAATCAAAGAACATCCTCTGGGCCGTATGCTGGCGGCTGGTTTGAACGTGACCATCAATACGGATGATCCCAGCATTTCGCGCATCACCCTGGGCGGTGAATACCGGTTGTTCTGCGATGAGCTTGGGCTGCCCTGGCGGCTGCTGGTTGACCGCATTCTAACCGCAGCGCGGGTGGCTTTCCTGACCCCGACGGAGAAAGAGAAATTGCACAGCCTGCTCAATCATGAATTCAAGCGCATTTTTACGATCGTCAGCCCTGAATAGAGGCACACATGCATATCCTTTGCACCAATGATGATGGGGTTCAGGACCCCGGCTTGTTGGCTCTGGTTCAATCGCTTGCTCCGTTGGGCAGGATCAGCATTCTGGCGCCCGACCGCAACTGGTCAGCTTCGGGGCATGTCAAAACCCTGCACCGTCCCATCCGCGTCCGCGAGGTGGCTCTGGCGGACGGCACCCCCGCGCTGGCTTCGGACGGCGCGCCGTCTGACTGTGTTGCGCTGGCGGTGCTGGGCATGATTGCTGGCCCGATCGACCTGGTGGTTTCGGGCATCAACCCGCACGCCAACGTCGGTCATGACCTGACCTATTCAGGCACTGTTACAGCGGCGATGGAGGCGGTCATCTCCGGCATCCCCGCCCTGGCTGTATCGTTGGATGGTCCCGAGGACGGCCGCAAGCCTGATTTTCGCTCCGCCGGGCTGTCCGCCCGCCGGGTTGCCGAGCAGATCATGCGCAACGGGCTGCCGGTCGGCGTGCTGCTCAATGTCAACGTGCCCGATCTGCCACCCGACGCCATCTGCGGCTTTCAGATTACACGCCAGGGTCAGCGCGTGTACCGCGATCAGTTGGTCATCCACCACGACCCGCGCGGGCGTCCGTATTACTGGATTGGCGGAGAAAGCCCCACCGGCGTTCCGGATGAAGGCACCGACCTTGGCGCGCTGGTGGCGGGCTATGTGTCGGTGACTCCGGTGCATCTCGACCTGACCGCTCATCACCTGCAGGAGAGCCTCGCAGGTTGGCAGTGGCCTGCGCTGGAGGAAAAATGACCCGTTATCGTTACCCGTCCGAACAGTGGATTTTGGCAGCGACCATCCTGGCCATCATGGTGGTGGTGCTGATCGCTGCCGGGATCACCCTGTTCCTGGTGCCGATTTTCTTCGTGTTGTTTGTTGGCATAGCTTTTTACATGAATTATGCCCACCATCAGGAATTGATGCGCCAGGCGTTTCAGGTCACCCGTCAGTCTGCTCCCGAATTGGCCGAAGTGGTGCAGGATTGTGTCAACCGCCTGCGCCCGCGCAGCGTGCAGGTCTTTGTGGTCAATGCCAATGAGCGCAACGCTTACACCTTCGGAGTGACCAACCCCAAGGTGATTGTCCTATACCGCCCCCTGCTGGAGATCATGGACGAAGCCGAGCTGCGCTTCATCATCGGTCATGAGATGGGGCATGTCGCCCTGGGTCATACCTGGTTGAACTCGCTGCTGGGCGGGATGGCCGGCGTGCCGGTCAGCCTGGGCGCAGCGGTCATCCTCAACCTGGCTTTTCGATGGTGGAACCGCGCCTGTGAATATTCGGCTGACCGCGCCGGCTTGATCGCCTGCGGCGACCCGCAGAAAGCCATCCTGGCCCTGCTGGAGCTGGCAGCCGGGGATATCCAATCCAGCGCGCAATACCAGCGCGCGTTGGCGTTGATTGAGCGCGAAGACGACAGCGTGGGCAACGTGCTGCTGGAAACCCTATCCACGCATCCCATGATCGTGCGGCGCATCGAGCAAATCCGCCGCTTTGCTGCCAGCGAGCAGTACCGCCGCCTGCGACAGGCTTGAGTGCTATTCGTCCAGATCCACCTTTGGTGCGCTGAATTGCACCACCCAGTTGCCCGAGCCTGGTTCGCGCCGGTTCATCAGCGTAAAATAGTCCAGTGTGTCGATGGTCTCGTAGAGCGGCGTGCCGCGCGGCACAATCTCCACCCAGGTCTGCCCCGGTTTGAGCGGGAAAGGTTTGCCCTGGGAGTCGATGAAGCGCATGCGGTGCATCTGACCGGTCTTGCGTGAGAAGCTGTCGGCGTAGGTGGTCCAGAATATTTCATACATCTTCCCGTCGCGCAGCAGCAGCGCCGGATTGGCTTTGATGCCAATCAGGTCTATGTCAAACAGCGTCGGGCTGGTGAAGAGTATGTCCGCGTACAGCACCACCACGTTCTCAAAGGTCAGCGGCTGGCCATTGAGCCGGTCGGTGGCCTGCACGAAGGTGGCTGCGTCAATCTGATCCTGGGTGCGCAGGTATGCGCCGCTGGCAGGGTCGTAGCGCCAGAACACCTGCCCGCGGAAGTTGAAGGGGATCCACAGCAAATTGGCTGTTTTTCCGCCCTCAGGCGGGTTGGTGCCAAAGCTCTGCCCGAATAAGCTCTGGGGATAAAAGGATTTCTGCTGCGAGGCAGCCAGCTTTTTCAGCCTGTCCACAGTGATGAAGGCGTCGTTGACATCAATGTCGTCCGTGCCGTACACGATGGAGTAATCGTTGAGATAGGGCAGCACGTTGCTGCCCGCCGAGGCAAACACCAGCAGCCCGTTGAATATCCTGCGCAGGCTCTCATACGGCAGGCGCCCCGAGCGGATCGGGCCGACCTTGACCTCGTCCTGCACCACCTGCCCATTGACCAATTGGGTGGGCAGGTCGCCGTAGAACAGCGCCAGGAATCGGGTCGTGCCTTCACCGATGAACATTTCAAAAACCAGCGGGCTGAACGACAGTCCCGCCTGCGGGCGCGCTTCGATGGGCGAGTTGGTGATCGACACCAGCACCGGCGGCAGCAGCAGGCTTGCCGGGTCGAGCATCGGCAGACCGCTCAGTGGATTGACCCCTGCGGGGTAATCTTCCGGGCCGACCAGCGCGGGGGTGGCGGTGTTGGTGATGGTCGCCGTGGGACTGGG
>CAZCBJ010000067.1:0-11587 GCA_964496705.1 uncultured Anaerolineaceae bacterium
GCGGCTGGGGGTGTCCTTCGGCCCGCCGGGGCTTTCGCTGGCCGCGCTGCTGCTGGCGCGCGCCGCGCTCTACCTGGCCTGGGCTTTGCCCTGGGCGCGGCACTACCCGCCCGCCAACCCGCATCTGCCGCGCTCCTTGCACGCCGGGCGGAGCATTTTCCTGCTGCTCAACCTGGCGCTGACGGCGGCTGTGGCAGACGCCTTCTACCTGGAGCCGCTCAGCCTGCGGGTCAGCCGCGTGCAGGTGCAGCGGCAGGCTGCGCAGTCCGCGCTGCGCGCGCGCAGCGCGGCGATCTCATCGTCTGCCGGTGGGGGCAGCTCTGCCGCTGATTTCGCCCCCTTTACGCTCCCCGACGGTCGTCATCGCCAGCGCAGCGCGGCGATCCCATCTTCCGCCCCCGACGCTTGTCATCGCGAGCGCAGCGCGGCGATCTCCCTGCGCATCCTCCACCTCAGCGACCTGCACGTCGAGCGCCTCACCCCGCGCGAACGCAGGCTGACCGCCCAGGCCGCGGCGCTGCAGCCCGACCTGATCCTGCTCAGCGGCGACTATCTCAACACCTCCTCCCTGCGCGACCCGGACGCGCTGGCGGCGGCGCGCGAGCTGATCAGCGGTCTGCGCGCCCGTTACGGGGTGTACGCCGTGGCGGGCAACGTGGACGACGCGCGGGTGATGGCGGCGCTGTTCGCCGGGCTGTCGGTGCGCGTGCTGCAAAACGAAGTGATCGCGCCGCCCGGCCTGCCGGGGGTGGCGCTGATCGGCCTCTCCTGCTGCGCGCGCGAGGAAGATGGCAAAACGCTGCGCCGCCTGGCGTCCCGCGCGCCGCCGGGGACCTACCGCATCCTGCTGTACCATACCCCCGACCTGGCCGAAGAGGCCGCCGCGGCCGGGGTCGACCTCTACCTGGCGGGTCACACCCACGGTGGGCAGATCCGCCTGCCGCTGTACGGCGCGCTGTACACTTCCTCTGCCTACGGCAAGCGCTTCGAGATGGGCGCCTACAGGCTGGGCGGGATGACGCTGTACGTCAACCGCGGGGTGGGGCTGGAGGGCGGGCTGGCCCCGCGGGCGCGTTTCCTCTGCCCGCCCGAGGCCGCGCTGGTGGAGGTGGAGTAAGCGGTTATAATTAAATGATGACCTCCGATAAGACGCCCGGTATGGATAAAACCGCGTTCTCCATCGGCACGCTCACCGGCCCCTCGGACGAGCGCGAATACTGGCTATCCAAAACCCCCGCCGAGCGCCTGGAAGCGCTGGAGCAGATGCGGCAAATCATCTATGGCTACGATCCATCTACCGCTCGACTTCAAAGAGTTCTTGAAATCGCTCAACGATCATCAGGTTGAATACCTGCTGATTGGCGGTTTTGCTGTTGGATACTATGGATATCATCTTAATTCACGGCGCCCCTGGCGCGGGCAAATCCAGCGTGGCGCGGGCGCTGCAGCAGCGCCTGGACAGCCCGCTGCTGGAGTTTGGCTGGATCCCTGAGTTCCGCCAGACACTGCGCGGCGAGCTGAGCTACGCCGAGGAGGAGGCCTTCTCGTTTGAGAACCTGCTCCTGTTGGCGCGCAACTACATCCGGCGCGGTTTCGCCAACCTGATCCTCACCGACTGGCGCGACCACCTGGTGCTGCAGGCGCCGCGCCGCCTGCGCGGTCTGCGCTGGCTGCTGGTCACGCTGTGGGTCAGCGACGAGGCTGTGCTGAAGGCGCGCGTGCTGGACGAGGGCCGCTCCAGCGGCTACCGCGACTGGCAGGAGGCGCTGGCGCTGAGCCGCAGCATCACCGCCCGCCCGCTGCGCAAAAACGAGCTGCGCATCGACTGCGCGCACAAATCGGTGGATGAGGTGGTGGGGGAGATTGCCGCGGCGCTATGACCATTCCCGCACTCACCCGATCCGATCTCGCCTCCGCTTTTCACCTCATCCTTTTCATCTTTCTATCCCTTTCATCCCAGTAAAATTCTGCTGACTTCATGCTACAATTTCCTCGCGACCACGATCTCGCCCTCCCGGAGGTTCCCCCATGCTGCCCCTTTCCGCTCTCGTCCAAACCCTGATCCGCCTGCGCGGGCAGGGCAAGCCGGTCACTCTGCTGGCCGCCTGCCCCAACTCGGCCGCGGTGTTGGAGGCGGCGGTGCACTGTGCCGCGCAGAACGACGCGCCCATGCTCTTCGCCGCCACACTCAACCAGGTGGACCGCGACGGTGGGTACACCACCTGGACCCCCGACGCCTTCGTCCAGCAGATGCGCGCCTGCGCGCAGAAGATCGGCTGGGACGGCCCGCTCTACCCCTGCCTTGATCACGGCGGTCCGTGGCTCAAGGACCTGCACACCCAACAGCGCCTGTCCTTCGAGGAGACGATGGGCGAGGTCAAGCGCTCGCTGACCGCCTGCCTGGAGGCCGGCTACCAACTGCTGCACATTGACCCCACCGTGGACCGCAGCCTGCCGTCCGGCGCGCCCGTGGCGGTGGAGACGGTGGTCGAACGCACCATCGACATGATCGCGCACGCCGAGAACGAGCGCCAACGCCTGGGCCTGCCGCCGGTGACCTACGAGGTGGGCACCGAGGAGGTGCACGGCGGGCTGGTGGATTTCTCCAACTTCACCCGCTTCCTGGAGCTGCTGCGCCAGGGGCTGACCGCGCGCAACCTCAGCCACGCCTGGCCCTGCTTCATCGTCGCCCAGGTGGGCACCGACCTGCACACCACCTTCTTTGACCCGGCCGCCGCCGAGCGCATCTTCCAGACGGTGCTGCCGCTGGGCTCGCTGGCCAAGGGGCATTACACCGACTGGGTGGAGAACCCCCAGGATTACCCGCGCACCGGCATGGGCGGCGCCAACGTCGGCCCGGAATTCACCGCTGAGGAGGTGCTGGCGCTGCAGGAGTTGTCGCAGCGCGAGGCGCAGCTGGCTCCCGCGCGACCGTCCCACTTCATGCGGGCGCTCGAAGATGCAGTGGTGGCTTCGGGGCGCTGGACCAAGTGGCTGCAGCCCGATGAGCAGGGCAAGCATTTCAGCCAGTTGACCCCCGCGCGGCGGCTGTGGCTGCTGCAGACCGGGGCGCGCTACATCTGGACCGCGCCCGAGGTGCTCGATGCCCGCGCGCGGCTCTACGCCAACCTGGCCCCCGTCCTGCCCGACCCGCACGCCCATGTCGTTGAGCGCATCACCGCGGTGATGAACAAATACGCGCGCGCCTTCAACCTGCGTGGCTTGAACCAGGAACTCTCGGGATAGGCGCAACCGGCGGCCCGCCCCAACCAGAAAAGGAGTTGGATTGCTATGAAACTGACCAGCGTGGAAACCACCTTTGTCGAGCAGCAAAAGCGCGTCAGCCAGGCCGAGCATGAACTGCTCCCCGACCCCGGCGTCGAAATGCAGGCGGTCAACCTGTACCCCCAGGCTGCCGGTCAGACCTGGCTGGGCTTTGGCGGGGCGCTCACCGACGCTTCCGGCTACGTTTATTCGCTGATGGATGCCGGCCAGCGCGCCCGGTTGGTGGACGCTTATTTCAACCCCGCCAACCTGAATTACACCACCGTGCGCATTCCCATCGACAGTTGCGATTTCTCGCTGGGGCATTACGAGGCCATGTCCGACCCGGCTGACGCGGCGCTGGCGAGCTTCTCGCTGCAGCGCCCGGGCCAGTACATTTTTCCGCTGCTGGATGATGCGCTGCGCGTTTGTCCCCGCCCGCTGGAGATCATGCTCTCACCCTGGTCGCCCCCCGCCTTCATGAAGACCAACGGCGAGCGCAACCACGGCGGCAAGTTGCGCCCCGAATACCGGCAAATGTGGGCGGATTACATCTGCCGCTATGTCCGCGAATTCCGCGCGCGGGGCTACCCCGTGACCCGCCTGACCATCCAGAACGAGCCCAAGGCGGTGCAGCGCTGGGATTCCTGCGTGTACGAGGCGCAGGACGAAAAGGTGTTCCTGCGCGATTTCCTCTTCCCCACCCTGCGCAGAGAGGGCCTGACCGACACCGGCATCTTCATCTGGGACCACAACAAGGAGCGCCTGGTCGAGCGCGCCGCGGAGATCATCGATCCGCTCACCGATCCGATGATCCAGGGCATCGCCTTCCACTGGTACAGCGGCGACCACTTCGAGGCGGTGGACCTGGCGCGGCGCACATTTCCGGGCAAAATCCTGGCATCCACCGAAGCCTGCATCGAATATTATCATTACAGCGCCAGCGACTACGTGCCCAACGCCCAGCGCTACGCCCACGAAATCATCGGCGACCTCAACGCCGGGATGCAGCTTTTTTACGACTGGAACATCCTGCTGGATGAGCTGGGCGGGCCGAATCACGTGCAGAATTACTGCGATGCGCCGTTTATCTACGACACGCGCGAGAAGCAATTGGTCGAACGCGCCTCGCTGGCCTACATCTGGCATTTCAGCCACTTCATCCAGCCCGGCGCGGTGCGCATGGAGACTTCGTGTTGGACGCGCGAGATCGAAGCCGCCGCCTTTGCCAACCCGGACGGCAGCCGGGTGATCGTGCTGCTCAACCGCGCGGCGCGGGTCATGCCGGTCAACCTGCGCGTGGAGGGGCTTTGCGCCAGCCTTTCGCTGCAGCCCGAAGCCATCCTGACGGCTGTGATGGGGTAAAAGCAATCTCACGCAGAGGCGCAGAGAAAACAGAGAGAAAAACTAACGGCTGAAAGCTGACCGCCGGCAGCCGACAGCTGCGCCCATCCGGGTATAATTAACCCGGGAGGGCCTCATGAAATCCATTTCGATTGGCAAATACCGCGGGCTGCAGCAGTGCTCCACCCCGCGCGGGGCGATCGCCGTGCTGGCGCTGGACCACCGCAACAACCTGCGCAACGCGCTGCGCCCCGAAGCGCCCGAGAGCGTCTCACCGGGCGAGCTGAGCGAGTTCAAGATCCAGGTCATGTCCGAGCTGGCCAGCCAGGCCACCGCCGTGCTGCTCGACCCCGAGGTCGGCGCGGCGCAGTGCATCGCCGCCGGCGCGGTGCCCGGGCAGACCGGCATCCTCATCGCCGTCGAAGCCTCCGGCTATACCGGCGACCCCGCCGCGCGCCACAGCCGCATCCTGCCCGGCTGGAGCGTGGCCAAGGTGCGCCGCATGGGCGCCACCGCGGTCAAGTTCCTGGCCTATTATCACCCTGAAGCGCCCACCGCGGCGGAGATCGAAGACGTGGTGCGCCAGGTGGCCGCCGACTGCGCCGCCAGCGACCTGCCGCTGTTCCTCGAGCCGCTCAGCTACCCCCTCGACCCCCGGCACAAAAAGCTCCCGCCGGATGAGGTGCGCCGCGTGGTGATCGAGACCGCCCGCCGCCTCTGTCCGCTGGGCGCGGACGTGCTCAAGGCTGAATTTCCGCTCGATTTCAGCGCCAACGCCGGCGAAGAGCAGTGGGCCGAAGCCTGCGCCGAGCTGAGCCAGGCCGCCGGCATCCCCTGGGTGCTGCTCTCGGCGGCTGCCGATTTCGACACCTTCCTGCGCATGGTCACCGCCGCCTGCCGCAGCGGGGCCAGCGGGGTGGCGGTGGGGCGCGCGGTGTGGAAAGAAGCCACCAGCATGAGCTATGCCCAGCGCCAGGGCTTTCTGGCCGGCGCGGCGCGCAGCCGCATGGCGCGCGTCACCGCCCTGTGCGACTCCCTCGCCCGCCCGTGGACCGACTTCTACGAGCCGGAAATGGTGGGTCAAGAGTGGTTCAGCGAATACACCCAATAACCCGGCAGAATGTGCGCTTTTGACTTCTCCGCCTTTCCCACGCTGTTCACTCAGCGCCTGGTTCTGCGCCAGTTCTGCCCGGGTGACGCTGCAGACGTCTTCGCCATCGGCAGCGACCCGGAAGTGCAAAAATACGATTCAGACCCGCCCATGCAGGCTGTGGATGAGGCCGACGCCCACATCGAAAAAATTGGCCGCCTGTTCGCCGAGCAAAAGGCCGTCTTCTGGGCGATTTGCCTCAAAGAAGATCAGCGCGTGATCGGCGACGTGGCTTTCTTCTTCTGGGGAGGCGAGTATTACAAGGCGGACCTGGGCTACGGCCTGGCCCGCGCCCACTGGCGGCGCGGCATCGCCAGCGAGGCGGTGTGGGCGGCGGTGTGCTTCGGCTTCGAAACCCTGCGCGTGCACCGCATCAACGTGGACACGCGCATGGACAACCTCGCCTCGGTGCGCCTGGTCGAAAAGCTCGGCTTCCGCCAGGAGGGCGTGCGCCGCGAGTGCATCCGCAATCCTGACGGCAGCTACCAGAACTGGGGGCTGTACGGCTTGCTCGAGGATGAGTACCGGCAGGCCGCGGCGGCGCGGGAATAGAGAACTGCGCCTCAAAACGCGCAACGAAAGTGCAGAGAGTCTCGTATAGATTACGATGATATCCACTGCGTATGGCCTGTTTCGGAACGATGCCTGTTGTACCCGCACAGGACATCCATACGCGCCAGTTTGCACTACCGCATCACGCATCACTCACCACCTATTTTCTTTCTTCGGAGGTACCATGTCTTCCTCATCCAAAGTCACGCTCGTGTTTGGCGCGCTGCTGCTGGGATTGGGTGCGCTGTTCCTGGCTGCCCAGTTCATCGGCGGCAGCGTCTGGTCGTACCTGTGGCCGGTGTTTGTCCTGCTGGCCGGCGGCGCGTTCTTTACCGGCATGCTGCTGGGCGGCAAACCGGTCAGCGGGCTGGCCATCCCCGGCAGCATCATCACCATGATCGGCCTGATCCTGCTGATCCAGAACAGCTTCGGTTTGTGGCACACCTGGTCCTACGCCTGGGCGCTGATCGTCGCGGCGGTGGGCATCGGGTTGTACATCCACGGCGCTTACAGCGGCGATGACACCACCCGCCGGGTGGGCACGCAGCTGACCGCCTTCGGCGCGGTGCTGTTCCTGGTCTTCGGCGCGTTCTTTGAGCTGGGCGCGGCCCTGCTGGGACGCCAGAGCGCCAGCGGCATCGTCTGGGCGGTTGCGCTGATCGCTGCCGGGGTCTATTTCCTCGTGCGCCGCAGCGGCAGCGCCGCAGGCCCGCTCACCAATGAGGTGGTGGACCTGGCTGCCGGCGATTCCATCCATCCCGCGGGGTTCACCCGCATCGCCCACCGTGGCATTGGCGACCTGACCCTCACCCAGGCTCCGGCCCATGAGCTGCGCATCGAGGCCAGCCAGCAGATGCGCCGCTACCTCAAAGCCGAGGTCAAGGACGGCACGCTCGAAATCCGCTTCGACTACGACTGGGCCGACTTCTTCGGCTGGATGTTCATGAGCTGGGGGCCGGTCAAAATCTACGTCAGCATGCCGGTGATCGAGAGCATCGGGCTGCACGGCGCGGGCAACCTGGAAGCCGCCAGCATCGAGGCGTCCAGCCTGGAGGTCAAGCTGTCGGGCGCGGGCAACGTCAAGTTCGGCGCGCTGAACGTGACCGACCGGCTGACCCTGGCGCTGAGCGGCGCGGGCAACCTGAGCGCGGAAACGCTGACCGCCGGTTCAATCGCCGCCCATCTCTCCGGCGCGGGCAATCTGGAGCTGCACAGCGGCAAAGCCGAGCGTCAGGAAGTGCACCAATCCGGCGCGGGCAATTACACCGCCGACCAATTGGAATGTCAGGATGCCGTCGTCCACCACAGCGGCGTGGGCAACAGCGCGGTGTGGGCGGTGCGCACGCTGGATGTCAGCATGAGCGGCGTGGGCAACGTCAACTACCGCGGTCAGCCGCAGCTCACCACCAAGAAGAGCGGCGTGGGCAACCTGAACCACAGGGATTAAGCCCCCGCCGGTCACGTCACCACGGGTTGCCCTGCAGGTCCACCTCGCCCTGCGGCCAGGGCTCGCCCGCCAGGCAGGCCACCATCACCGGGCCGGGAAGGTGCACCCGCCCGCCCTTGTAAGCCACCAGCATCGGCGCGGTCATCAACTGGTAGCCGGATTTGGCGTAGTAGGCCACGCGCTTCTCGGCGCACACCAGCAGCGAATGTGCCACCCCCGCCTCCTCGCGCAGGAACTGGTGTCCGCGCGCCAGCAATTGCGCCGCGTAGCCCTTGCGCTGGTGCGCCGGGTGGGTCATCACGCCCCCCACCCCGCCCACGCGCAGCGGTTTGCCGCCCACGCGGATTTCGCGCGCCAGCAGGCACACCCCGCTGACCATCCCCTCCCCTTCCCAGCCCATCATCTGCCAGTCCACCGGCCCCCATTCCATCTCGCTTAAAACCGTTTCGGGTTCGCCGGGCTCAGCCCCGAAGGTCAGGCGCGAAATTTCGTCGATCTGCGCCCATTCCTGCGGCGTTACCTGGTCAACCGGTCGGATGTCAATTCTCATGTCACTCACCTCAGGGTCAGATTGTTCCAGTTGGTGGGGTTGCCCCACGCTCCGGGTGAATTGGGCGCCAAAGCCATCATCAGCTCCTGATCCGAGCCGCCCGGCGTGTCGGTGTCGCTGGGCTCAAACGAGACGCCGATGGTGTGTCCCGCCGCCAGGCGCAGCCCTTTGAGCACGCGCGCGGGCAGCTTCACCTCGCCGGCGTAGCCGCCTTCGATTTTCAGCGTGGCGAATTTGACGCGGTCTTTGTAGTTGTCCCAGGGTGTGGGCGGCTGCCAGATGAACATGTCCGCCGGCACCTGCCCGAAATCGCCCGGGCTGATGCCCACCTGGTAATCGTCGTCGTCAGCGATGGGCATGTCAAAATCGAGCTGCAGTTGGGTGTCAAACCACAGCTCCACGTGGTCGCCGCGCCACAGCAGGTCGCCCTTGTTCTTCTGCACGATAGCGTCGTCCAGCACCTGGAAGGCCACGTAAAGGTTCTCAGCGTCCCAGCCGTAGCACACCCGCCCGCTGAGGTCCTGCGGCCCGCTCCACTGCGCCGGGTCGCCGTAGCCAATCTGCTCGGCGCGGTTGACCTCGTAGCACGGGCGCCCCTGCCATTCGGACAGGTCGCCGTCAATGGTCACGTTGCTGATCGCCGGTGCCTCCAGGTCGGGCGTGTTGGGCGCGCTGCGGTGCAATTGCTGCTCATAGGGCAGCAGCGGCTCCATCACCAGCGCGCTGACGCTGAAGGTCCATTCCAGGCGGTTGTCGTCCGGCGTTGGATCGCCGGGCAGGTCAGCGCTGACCGTGACCAGGTCGCCCTCTTTCGGCTCCAGCCAGGGCACCTGCCAGATGAACACGCTGCCGATGGTCAGGCTGCGGGTCTGGCTGGCGGCCTCTTTGCCGTTGATCGCAACGCTGAGCGCGGCGTTCTCGGCTTTGCTCAGCCCCACGTTCTCGATCTGGATCGAGAGTTCCACCTCGTTCGGGTCGCCGTCCACGCGCAGCGGCGCCAGGCGCAGGTCGGCCGGCCCGCCCCGCTCCAGGCCGTAATCCACGATTTGGTCGAGCATGATCACCGAAGCGGAAGGGATGAAGTCATAGCCGCGGGCGATAAAGGCAGCGCGGTAGGCCATGCCGGGCTTGTCGGGCGGCACGTAGTCCAGCGCCAGCACCGGCAGCCCGGTGGTGACGTGCAGCATCTGCATGTCGATGGCGGTGGCGGTGTTGTCGGCGTAGCCGTATTCGCCGGTCTGAAAATTGTAGGTGGTGCTGAGGTCTTCGAACATGATCGCGTCGATGTCCTGCGCCACCGTCTTGGCCACGGCGAAGCCGCGGTTCATCACCAGCAGGTTATTTGGATATGCCTTGCGCAGCGCGCGGATCAGCGCGATCATGCCGTCCTTGGTTTCGGGGAAAAGGTCCACCGTGTCCACCGTGTCGAGGAACACGCCGTCGAAACCCTTGCGGATGTACTCGCCGGTGAGCGCGATCATCAGCTTCTGCCAGCCGGGCTGGCGCGCGTCGATGTACTCCGACCCCCAGTTCTCGTTGGTGCCCAGTATCCAGCCCTTGTCCACCCGCCCGTCGGAGTACCAAGGGCGCTCCGGCTCCACCTCGCCCACGCTCAGGTAAGCCACGCTCAGCGCGCCGGCTTTGCGCAGCCCGGCCAGTTCCTGTTTGGTCAGCGTGTCGGGCTGGATGATCGCCAGGTCGTATCCGGCCAGCGCCTCGGCCTGCCCCGCGGCGTAATAGACCACGTAATTTTCAATGGTTTTGATCCGCTCGCGCGCGCCGCTGCCCTTCCCCGGCGCGCCGCACCCCGCCAGCAGCAGGCAGAGCAGCAGAAGGATAAGGAGGATTCGATTTTTCATGGGGGATATTGGTTATCGGTTATCGGTTGTCAGTTTTCAGTTTTCGGTGATCGGCTGTTCGGCACACGCATGCGGGACATCCCCACGGCAAGCCGGTCATGCAAATCCATACGGATGAGCATGATCATCCCGGCTGAGCAGTGCAGGCTGCCCGCTGGCAACCAGGCTGACAACCGACAACTGAGAACGGATCACCTGCATTTTAGCGCTCTTTCCGCATTGCCGTGATACACCTTCTCCAGCACGTCGTCCGGCAGGAAGATGCCGCAGGCGAACCAGCGCCCCTGCCCCGGCGCCGCGCCCTGGTTGTAATTGAAATGCTCGTCGTCGGTCTCCAGGAAGCGGTAATAGATGCGGTATTCCTCGGGGTTTGGCCCGGCGTCGATGCCGAACAGGATGCGGTCGGCGTACTGGAGGAAAAAGCGCCGCGCCGAGTAGGGCTGGCGGCACAGCTCGCCCAGCCGCGCGGCGATGTCCACGTACAGGTTGGGGCAGCGGTCGAGCAGCGCGCCCACCCAGCCCAGATTTTCAGCATAGCAGCCCACGTGCGCAGCGATGAAAGTGGTCTGCGGGTGGCGCTGCACCAGCCCCGCCAGCCCGTTCATGATCGCGCTGAAAGGCGGGTAGGGCGGGCTGGTGAAAGCCCAGTCCGGGTTGCCCTGCAGCTCCTCCCAGCGCTCGTTGAGATTGTCCACCGGCTCGAAGAAAGCCACCGGGTCGGCCACATGGATCAGCACCGGCAGCTTCAGCTCGGCGGCCGTCTGCCAGATGGCGTCCAGGCGCGGATCGTCCACCGCGACCAGCCTGCCCTGGTCGTCCTTCACCTGCAGCCCGAACGGCTTCCAGATTTTCAGCCCCTCGGCGCCGCGCGCCTTCTGCGCGCGCAGCCGCCCCGCCGCCCATTCGGGGAAAGCGTTGCCCTTCTCCGCCCAGGCTGACCAATCCACCCCGCCGAACATCATGAAGCGCTCCGGCGCGGGCTCTTTGAAATGTTTGAGGTGCGCGTCGAGGATCTGCTCGCCCCAGCCGCCGTCCAGGTCCACATAGAGACGCACATCCACCTCGTCGAGCAGCGGCAGCATCTCGCTCACCGGGCGGCGCTCCCAACCGCCGCCGAAATCCTCCCCCAGGTGGTTGTGCGCGTCGATCACCGGGAAGCGCGGACGCGCCACGTGGGTGGCTTTGGTCACCAGCATTGATTTGGGCTTGAAATCTTTGAGCAGCATGGAAAACCTCTGTGGGATGGGATGGAGCGAATTATACTGCGAGCAAAGGGCTTTCAGCCGCCAGCTTTCCGCGAGTCCTTTTTTCTGCTTGACTCCTGCCCGCAATAATCGTACGATAAGTGTATCTATGAGTTGCCTCCCATGAATCCCCTCTCCCGCGCCTGGCAGCCGCTGACCGCGCTGTGGCTGGGCTGG
>CAZCBJ010000067.1:11597-17455 GCA_964496705.1 uncultured Anaerolineaceae bacterium
ACCTATCACTGTATGGGGGTGCATCTGGGCACAAAAAGGAGGGAACGAATCATCCATAAGCACTGTTCTCATCTATTCCGCTCATCCATCCGCACCCAGCCTTGACGCGCTGGGTTGGACTCTTTCCTGATTTGATGATTCATAGGAGGTTTTCATGTACGCTCCGCGCTGGCTTTTGACCCTTTGCCTCGTCGTGACGCTGTTGGCCGGGCTGGCTGCGCCCGTTCAGGCGGGGGGCGAGGTGCCCCCACCGCCCGGCGACCCCGGCGGCGGTCCGGCCAATCCCGAACCGCCCAACCCGGTGGTGGTTATCCCGCCGCCGGATGAGCCTGAAGATGCCGCCGCTCCCGCTGAGGTCATCCGACCGCCCCAAGCGCTGCCCGACCGGGTTGCCCCGGCGCTCAGCGCGAAGTACGCCAGCGATGACGGCCTGGTCTCCGCCAGCGGCGATCCCGAGCTGGGCGCGCTGCTGGCCCCGAATATCACCATCTGCCCGCCTGGCGTCCTGCCCACCTGGTGGGGCGGCACCGGCGCCGGCTGCATCCTCTCCGCCACCAACGACATCACCAGCGCCATTGCCCTGCCCGGCGTGCTCACCGGCTGGGGCGTCTTTGCCCCGGCTAACAGTTATCCCAATCCGGTCACCATCACCAAATCGGTCAATGTGATCGGCGAGGGCGCCGCCAACACCTTCATCAACAATCTGGTCACCTTCATGGCTGGCAACGCCACGCTCAGCGACTTCACCATCCAGAGCGCCAACACCGGCGTGACCGCCAATGCCGGGCTGAGCGGCTACATCCGCCTGCAGAACCTGGACATCCACACCCCCGGCTATGACGGCATCTACATCGTTGGTCACAAGGGTAACGTCGAGTTGACCAACGTTCTCTCTAAGGGCAACCAGCGCGGCGCGACGATCGATAACTCGGCCGGCCTGGGCTTCGTAACCATCAACAACAGCGATTTCTCCAACAGCACCGGCGCCTTTGGTCATGGCCTGTATGTCAAATCCAAAGGTGCGATCAAGCTCGACAACGTGATTGCCGACAACAACCAGGGCGATGGCGCGGTGTTCTCCTTTGGTGCCTCCCTCACCATCCGCAACGCATCCTTCAGTCGCAACGATAACGCTGACACCGCCGATCCTTACGGCTTTGGCATCTGCGCCTGGCAGATAGACAACACCTCTGGCACCGTCTCGCTCAGCAACGTGACGGCGGATGGGAATGACGCCGGCGGCGTGGCCATCTTTGCCGGCAAGAGTATTACCTGGGACGGCGGCTCGGCCAGCGGCAACCGGGGCGGTTCTCCTTATGGCAATGGCCTTTATCTCGAAAGCTACACCGGCGGGGTGATGCTTAACAATCTGGATATCAACAACAACGCCCAAAACGGCGCCATGATCAACTCTGCCCTGCTCGGCGCCACCGTCACCGGCAGCTATTTCATCAACAACCACAGCGGCAGCGGGTTGGTGGTCAGTGTGAAGGGTCCCGTCACGCTCAAGTACATTTTCTCCACCGGTAATAACGCGGATGGCATCCTGGTTGATAATTCTGATCTGCTCGGCAAGCCGGTCAACATCGCCTTTATCAACACGAACGGCAATAGGGGAGATGGGCTGAACGTGATCTCCAGGAGCGCAGTCACGCTCAACACCATCGCCGCCGGTGACAACAGCGGCAACGGCCTGTTGGTGGACAACTGCGTGGCCGTTTCCCCAGGCGCCCCCTGCATCGGCTTGGGCGGGGTCACCCTGGCCAAAACCACCGACCAGCAAAACCAGGTGATCAACAGCGGCGACTCCGGCGTGATCATTCATTCCAAGGGCCCGGTCAGCCTGGCCGGGCTGCGGATCACGAACAGCGCGCAGGACAACCTATACATCGACGCCTGCAACCCCTCCAGCGTCACCGGCAAATGCCAGTCCACCGGTGCGGTCACCCTGACCAACATCGAATCCCACTCCAGCGGCGGCCAAGCGGCGTGGGTGAACGCTGGCGCGAACATCCTCATCACCAACGGCAAATTCGGCTCGGGCTTGCCAACAGGCCGCGGGGTTGAGCTTTACACCTATCAAGCCACCACCCCGCGCAGCATCACTGTCAACCGCGGCACTTTCAACTCAGTTCCCAACGGTGACGGTCTGCTGGCCAACGCCGGCCTCGGCGCGCTCTCTCTCACCGACATCTTCGCCACCGCCAACACAGCCGGGAACGGCGCGGTGCTGACCGGCGGCGCGGTCACCATCGCCACCAGCACAATCACCGCCAACCTGTTCAATGACAATTTCCTGGGCGGCCTGGTCGTCACCGCCTCCGGCGGGGTGACGCTCAAGAACACCCAAGCCTCTTACAATACCAGCGGCGCGGGCGTATCCATCGGCACGCTGTCCAGCCCGGCGGGCGGTGCGGTCACCATCACCAACGCGCTGTTCAACAACAATGCGCATTCCTCTTTCGGCGACGGATTGAGTATCTTCGCCCGCGGCGCGCTCAGCCTGACCAACGTCACCTCCAAAGATAATGGCCGGATGGGCGTCACCATCGCCAACAACTACACCCTGATCTCGCCGGTGACCATCAAGAGCAGCCTGTTTAACTCCAATTTCAATAATGGGCTGAGCGTGTTAAGCAAAGGGTTGATCACCCTCGACAGCGTCACCGCCATCACCAACGCGTCCAGCTCCCACGGCGCCTATCTTTACAACCTTGACGGAACCCTGGGGGTCAATGTGCTGGCCAGCGCGGGCCAAAACTCCTTCATTGGCGGTACGAGTCCCGGTGTGGCCGGGTTGAGCATCATGAGCAAAGGCGCGGTCGCGGTCAAGAACGCCTCGGTGACCAACGGACTGTATGTCGAAGGCAACGCCGGGGTGACCCTGACGGATATCTCCACGGTGGCTTACGGCCCGCAGGAAATCTACGTCTCCTCACTCGGCAATATCGCCCTCGTCCGCGTCAGCGCCAGCGGCGGACCGACCAGCCAGGGCGCGCTCCTCGATAACCGCGGCAGCGCCACCCCCAAGACCGTCACCATCACCGACGGCCTCTTTGCCAACGCCGGCGCCGGCAGCGGTCTGAAGATCCTGAGCACGGGCGCAGTCACCCTGAACAACGTGGTCGCCCGGGGCAACTACCACCTCGGCGCGCTGGTGGATAACACCGCCGGCGCCGCTCCGGTCACCATCCTCGCCAGCGGCTTCCACAGTAACCTCAATAACCCCTCCTCCGATGGTCGATACGGCCTGCGGGTCAACAGCAAAGGCACCATCACCCTCAAGACTGTCAGCGCCCAGTCGAATTCTATGGACGGCATCAGCCTGGACAATTGCCAGTTTGATGGCGCGACCTGCAGCAACCCGCTGGCTGCCAACGTGATCATCGTTAACACCTACGGCAACAATGTTCTGTTTAATAATGGGGAATCCAACCTGCTCATCATGCCCAAGGGCAGCGTGAACATCACCGGGTTGATTTCCACCTTTGCCATCCGCGGTCACGGATTGTCGATCACCAGCCAATACGGCACTGGGGATGTGACTCTCAACGCCATCGTCTCTTCGTACAACGGTGACGCAGGCTTCTCTATTAACACTCGTGGAAGGGTGTCTGCCAACAACATTGGTGCCAGCTACAATATGGGGCATGGCTTCTATACCAACAATATGTATGCCACCCTGGCTGGCGCCAAACCATTCACACTGACCAATGGAATTTTTAGCCATAATGACCAGGTCGGGCTGGCGGTCAACTCGCGCGCCGCGATCACGCTGAACCACATTGTCGCGGATTCGAACGGCTGGGATGGTGTGAACGTAAACAACTGCGATTGGTATTCATCCACCTGCCACGGCAGCGGGGATGTCAACCTGCTCAGCACACTGGGTCCCAACCGGATCACCAACAATGTTGGAATGACAGCGGCCCAGGCCGGCCTGGCGATCATCACCAACGGCAATGTGAACATCTTCAAAACCGATATCCACGGCAATGGCTTCAACGGCACTCCCAACCTTGGCAGCGGGGTGAAGATAAACCTGTTTGGCAACCACACCGCCACCATCACCTGCAGCAGCATCACCGGCAATGCCAAATACGGCGTTTCCGTCATGCTCACCCTCGCTGGCACGCCCCTCCTGCAACTCAGGTCCACCCTGGTGCTGCTTAACCCGGGAGGCAATTTCAACTTAAGCGGCGTGACCCTCAAAAACCTTTGGGGATTCTGCGCGTACTAGCATCCTCAACCTCCCGCAGGTTGCAAACCCTGCGGGAGGTTGGCGCGTCCTCTTCCGGCTGACAGCTGAGAGCTGACGGCTGATCGCCACCATCAACCGACAACTGACAACCGATGACCGATAACCCTATGAACCCCCTCTCCCGCGCCTGGCAGCCGCTGACCGCGCTGTGGCTGGGCTGGAAGCTCGTCCTGCTGCTGTGTGGGCTGGCAGCGGTGCTCGAGAACCTGCGCCAGTGGCAGCGTCACGAGTTCGTCGTGTGGCTGCATTTCCTGTCGCTGTTTGTGCTGCTGCTCGCCCTGCTGCTGACCGCCCGTCTGGCGCAATCCACCCTGCTGCGCCGCCGGCTGGACGGGCGGGCTGTGCGCATCTGGGCCGCCGCGGCGTGGAGCCTGCTGGCGCTGCTCACCACGATGTTGGCCTGGCCGGTGCTCAACTGGCTGCTCGGCTGGCGCATCCCCGCCTGGTTCGCGCTGCTGTGCGCCGCGCTGGTCGAAGCCGCCGGGCTGTGGATTGTGACCGCGCTGCCGCTGGAGGTTCTGCGCGCCCCTCGCGGGATGCGCGCCGCCAGCCTGGCCGTTTCGGCGCTGCTGGCCGCCCTGACCGTGCTGGGCATCGTCTTTGTCTTGCAACGCGCCCAACGCGTGCCGCTCGCCGTGGTGCGCCCGCCCGCCCCCGCCGGTTACTGGGCTGCGCCGCTGCGCTGCGGGAGCGGCCTCTCCGCCGCCCTTTCCCCCGACGACTACTATTACGGGCGCGGCTACTTCGACGTCTATGTCTTCCCCGTCCAGCCCGGCCGCGCCTATCAAATCAGCCTCGACGCGCATTCTCCACCCCATCCGCGCCCGCCTTTCTTCCTGCGTGTCGAGGTCTCCGCCCCCGGCCTGCCCGAGCCAGACCGCAGCCTGCCCATCATCGAGCCGGTCGACGAGCTGACCTTCACCGCCCCGGCCGCCGGCACCGCCCGCCTGACCGTCTACGGCCTGATGGAGGGGCGCAACAGCGAAGCCCTCGGCGCCTACCGCCTGCGCCTGGATTGCCCGCCGTAAAGAAAGATCAAGAGAATCCGCAGGCGACGCCGATGAACGCAGATGAAAAAAATGGGGTAAAAACAAAAATCATCCGGAGAATCCGCAGATGACGCCGATGTGAGCAGATAAATAAAAATAATCCAATTCATCCTTTTTATCCCAGTTCTTTTTTTTCTTATCTACGCATTTGCTTTGTCTCCATTCTTCTCATCCATACCCATTTCTTCTTCATCTGCGAAAATCTGCGAAATTTGCGGATTCTCTTTATCTTCATCCTCTTTACCCATCTTACTTTTTTCTGATCTGTGAAAACCTGCGGATTCTCTTCAAAGCAAATTAAATCCACGTCTGAGGATTCCCTTTGAAGTAAAATAAATCCATGCCGCGCAAGCTCATCCCCGTGCTCCTCGTCGCCCTGGCTCTGGCGGCTCGCCTGATCCCCGGGCCGCGCCCGGTGGACGACTCCTTCATCACCTTCCGCTACGCCCGCAACCTGCTGGCCGGTGAGGGTTTCGTCTTCAATCCCGGCGAGCGCGTCCAGGGCACCACCACCCACTTCCTGCTCAAGCGCTACAAGGAAGACGGCG
>CAZCBJ010000068.1:0-17404 GCA_964496705.1 uncultured Anaerolineaceae bacterium
GCCGTCACAGCAGGTTCTTCGCCAGGCTGGGCAGCGCCGGGCAGATGCGCGTGGCAGTGCTGCACGGCAATGCCCCGCACGAAGCCGCAGCGCTGGCAGAGCGCATCCGCGAAGAATTTAGCCCGCTGGAGCTGCTGATCAACATCACCGGGCCGGTGCTGGGCATTAACACCGGTCCGGGCGCTTTGGCGCTGTGCGGATATGCGGAGGGGTAAAACATGATCAACACCATTCTTTGGGTCCTACAGGCCATCCTGGCGGTGAAGGCGCTGACGACTGGTTTCACGCATGCCTTCCAGCACAACAAAGACACACTGCGCGGCGCCATCCAGAAGATGGGTGCGCCGGCTCGCCCGCTGCTGGCCGCCAGCGCGGCGCTGCTATTTTTGGGCGCGCTGGGGCTGATCCTGCCGGGCGCGCTGGGCTTTTTGCCCTGGCTGGCGCCGGGCAGCGCGGCTCTGCTGGCGGTGTTGATGCTGCTGTCCATCCCGCTGCACTTGAAGAGCCGCGAGGATGCCAAGGTCTTCGCGGATGTGATTCTGTTTGTGCTGTGCGTGCTGGTCGCGGTCGGGCGCTGGACGGTCGCGCCGTTCTAGACCACCGGGGTCAGCCTGGCGTGCATCTGCTCATACTCTTGGATGAGCGCGATGCTGTCCTCGTTGAGCTGGCTGATATCCGGGTTGGAATACCAGCACAGCGTGTGCCACTCGCCGTTGTAATACATCTGTGACGGCCCGAGCGTCTTCTGGTTGCGGCACCAGCCGCAGGTGTCGCCGTTGCAGGGGTTGGCGCGGCGCATGAAATCATCCTGCAGCGCCTGGGATTGCCGCGGCAGCAGGTCAACGATGCGCTGTGTGCTGACGCATTTGATTTGCAGGCGCAGCGGGTGCGCGTAGCGGTCGTCAATGTCCACCTGGAAGAGTGGGGTGGCTTTCACTTTTTTATCGCCCTGGTATTTCACCGACCAGGCTGACACCGAGCGCACCTCGCACACGGCTCTGTAGTTGCGCTGGCTGAAATACTGGTGCAGCCGCATCAGCCGGGAACAAACCTCCTCGCCAAAGACGCGGTACAGCTCCGGCGCGTCCGGTTCCGCCTGCTGCAGCGCACGGAAGTCGCAGCGCGAGAACTGAAATTTGCCCATCCACTCATTTTGATATGCCGCGCAGCCATTTGCCAAAGCGTGCAGCGCCGGCAGCATGTGCGGGAATTGCGCGCTGCGCAGTTCGGCAGCCCCGCCATCGGTCTGCACAGTGAGTCCGGCTCTCGCCAGCCCTTGCACAAATTGCCTGCCGATCTTGCACTGCTTGAGCAGCTCAGCCAATCCTTCGACCCGCAGCGCCTGGTCTGCCGGGCTGCCGCGCACACCGGCCAGCAGGAGGAAGTCCAGCCCGGCGGCGATCATCGCCTTGGGTTTGTCGAGGGCGCGCTTGACCTGCTGTTTCTTGTCCTTGGCATTCGGCTCGTCTTCAGCGATGGCGAGGTCGGCTCCCGCCGGCAGCCCGAACAGGGCGGGCTGCTCAAAAAGTGACAGGTAAAAAGATTGGAAAAAGGCGTGCAGCTCGCGCTGCGCGGCGGCCCACGCCTCAGCCGGGAAGGGGTAGCCCGCGGCAGGAGAGGTGATGACCAGGTCGGCGAGTGAGTGAATGTAGGTGGCTGCTGCGCGCTGCGCAATATTCGCATAGCTGGTTGAGAGTGTGTTCTTTTTCATACGGGTGTGTCCGGGAAAGGTGCGTGATTGCCGCCGGTGGCGATTGCAAAATGCTCTACCCGGCTCGCAAGCTAATTATATCACCGCGAGCCTCAATGGACGTATAATCACGATTATCAGAGGCAGGCATGGTGCGCGAAATTGCATCCCTGACGGTGCTGGTTGCGGATTATGACGCGGCGATCGATTTTTACACCCGGGCGCTGGGTTTTGACCTGGTGGAGGACAGCGACCTGGGCGAGGGCAAGCGCTGGGTGCGGGTGGCTCCGCCCGGATCCGCCGGGGTTACCCTGCTGCTGGCCAAAGCCGCCAACCGCAAGCAGCGCAGCCGCATCGGCGACCAGACCGGCGGGCGGGTGTTCCTCTTCTTGAACACGGATGATTTCTGGGGCGATTACGAGCGCATGCAAAAACAAGGGGTCCAGTTCCTGGAAGAACCGCGCCATGAAACCTACGGCTGGGTGGTGGTTTTCCAGGACCTGTACGGCAACAGGTGGGATCTGATCCAGCCATTCTCGTGAACCCTTACGCTTTCATCGTATAATTTAAATGGATTATTCCGTTATCCAACGCTGATGTGAAGTCATTTCCCATTTTGGAGATATTCACGTTGAATAACCAACCCATTTCTGTGCAGAGAACTTACAAGAAAATCATGTGGGGATTGGCGGGCGTTGCGCTGATCTATCTTGCCTTCAATCTCTTTATGATTGGGGGAGATCGTTTTATTTATCAACTGAATCAATTTATCCCCATACCTTTTGCGCTTGTTAATGTCATCATGGCTGGTTGGCTTTTTCGTGATGTGGGTAGAAAAGGCAGCAGCGCCTGGTTATGGGGTGGGATAACTTTGGGATGGACGTTTTGGTTCCTGGCAGAATTGATCTGGTTTTCACCGGTCTTCACCGGTCAAGAAATATCCTATCCTTCCCTGGCAGATATATTTTGGGTTTTAGGATATGTTCCGATGGGGATTGGGCTGGGCATTCGCCTGAGTAGCCTGCCTGCGCGGCTTGGAACAACGGGCAGGAGCATCCTCTGGCTTTTAACCATTGTGTTAATTTTGGTGTTGTTATACTTGTTTGTCTGGCCCTTATTGCTAAAATTTGACCCAGCGGATGTGCTGGTTAGTGTGTTGAATGTTTTCTATCCGCTGGCTGATCTGATCCTTCTGTTGATTGCTGTGCGTCTCCTATTAGTCTTTCAGAAAGGCTCTTACGGTCGCAGCTGGTTAGTGCTTAGCATCGGTTTTGTGCTCTTGGTGATGGGGGATTTGTTGTTTTCTTTTGCTTCAAATGCCAATATATATTACCCTGACGGCATAGCCACGCTCTTCAGCCGTTTGGCTGTGGATGCGCCGTATAGCCTCGCCTACCTGGTATGGATCTTCGCGCTCAGCACACTGCACCTCTTTCTCAAGGCCCACCGCCCGTTTCTGATTGAAGTTCAGTTGCAGGCGGCGCCCAACGCTCACCTGGTACTGTTCTTGGGTTGGGATAATGTGGTCAATGAGGTTAGCACAAATTTCCAACAAGTGTGCGGTAGCTTTGATCCGCGCGGGAAATCACTCGATAAAGCCGTGAACATGACACCCGAATCTGCGGCGGAAATATCTGTGATTTTACGCCGCGACCAGCAGTTGAGCGACTTCCCCGTGAGTATCACCAACCAGGCGGGAGAGAGCCAACCTGCCTGGATCAACGGTTTGGCGTTGATGGATCCAGGCCATAACTACAAGGGCGCGGTAATCTGCCTGAGAACGGTTGTCCGCGACGCCAGCGCCGATGACCAGTTGAGCGGATATATCAAGTCGATAATGAGGCATGTTCACGAAAAGACTGGAAACGGCGAGGATGCACAGGTGCGCCAGTTGATCTTGGATTATTATCAGGCCCATTTCAAAACGTTGTACAACATCACCTTCGAAGTTGGCGGTGCGGTTGCCGGACAACTCTATTGGGACCATTTGGCTTCGGTCGCAGTCGAGAACGGCTGGTCGTTTCATTACGATGGTCAGACCATTGAGACCGATTCCTCGCTGCCTGTTCTGCGCAAGATGTTACCCGGCTTGAGGCAAAGCGCCAGTGAATTCGCCAGTCAATATACGACAGAATCTGATGTGATTGGCAGGATTAAGGCCCTGGATGATCGAATTGACCCCATCGTCCTGGCTAATGTTGCCCATCACCTCAAAACCGGTTTGTAGATCCATCACCCTTTTCAAATAGTTTCGAGATCACCTTGGAGGGTTTACAGATGGCCGACCTAAAGGAAACCATCAATGTGCGCCAGGCGGTGCCATTCTTCGCTGTGACGGATATGCAGGCATCGCTGCGTTTCTATGTGGATGGACTGGGGTGTAAAATGACCCTGCATTGGATGGACGAAGGCGTGCTGCGCTGGTGCTGGCTGGAGCTGGGTACTGCAGCCATCATGCTCCAGGAGTACCGCAAAGAAGGCCACGGCGCCTGGATACCGGAGGGCAAATTGGGACTGGGCGTCACCATTTCCTTTCAATGCCGCGACGCGCTGGAGATTTACCACGCAGCCCGCACAAAGGGCTTGAATCCTTCGCGTCCGTTTGTGGGCAACGGGATGTGGGTCACCGCGTTGACCGACCCGGATGGCTACCGCCTGGAGTTCGAGAGTGTGACCGACACGCCGGAGGAGACGGAGTATGAAGAACCAGGAGGATGACGGCTTTCCCGCCACAGGTGAATCCGGTTTGTTTTCCACCGCGATAAGTTGTAAAATCTAATCAATCCCCCTGCCTGAGAGACCAGCCATGCAATCCACCCAACCCGATGCTTCCACTTACTGGCAGACCGCCCAACAGTCCCTGGCCGGCGGCGTATCCTCCAGTTTCCGCATCAATCCGTACACCGGCCAGCCGATGTATCTGAGCCGCGCCGACGGGCCGCATATCTACGATCTGGATGGGCGGCGTTATGTGGATTTCTTCATGGGGCACGGCGCCTGCACCCTCGGCCACAACCGCCCTGAGATCCGCTCCGCATTGCAGGAAGTGTTGGAGTTTGGCTTCTTCGCTGAGTTCGACCACCCGCTCACGCTGAAGCTGGCCCAGAAAATCCGCGAGCACATCCCCTGCGCCGAGCGGGTGCGCTATGTCAATTCCGGCAGCGAGGGCACCCTGCTGGCCATGCGCCTGGCGCGCGGATTCACCGGGCGAAGCAAGATCGTGCGCATTGACGGGCATTTCCACGGCGTGCATGATTACGCCCTGGCCAACAACCTGGCCGCAAAGATTGACCGCGCCAACCCGGGCGACCGGCTGTCGCAGATCGGCCACCTTTCTGCCGGAATCCCGCAGGCCATCCGCGATACGCTTTACGTGATCCCCTGGAACCGCGCGGAGGTGTTTGCGCAATTGGCGAAGGAGAAGGGCCACGAGATCGCCGCGATCATCATGAACCCGATTGACTTCAACAACGGCTGCATCGGCACCACACCCGAATACCTGCAGGAAATCCGCCGCATCTGCGATCAACACGGCATTGTTTTTATCCTGGATGAGATTCTCTCCGGTTTTCGCACCGGGCTGTCCTGCGCTCAGGGATACTACGGTGTGACGCCTGACCTGTGCCTGCTGGGCAAGGCGCTGACCAACGGCGTGCCGCTGGCCGCCATCGCCGGTAAAGAGCAAGTTCTGATGAAGGTCATGGACCCCGAAGACCCGGTGATTGCGGGCGGCACCTTCTCCGGCAATCTGCCGGGCTGCGCGGCCGGGCTGGCGGCGATGGGCATCATGGAAACGCCGGGATTGTTCGCTGCCTGGCTGGCGCGCGTGGATGAATTCATGCGGACGCTTCAGGCCAACTTTGACGCGGTCGGTTTTCCGGCGCGCGTGCAGCACATCGGCTGCAATTTCTTTATTTACGTCGGCACGCGCGAACCGGTGACCAATTATCACGATTTTGACCGCCTCAATCCCCGCCTGGCAGGGGCTTTCTTCCGCAACTGCATTCAGAAGGGTTTGTACTTTCATACCGATTTCACCGTTTCGGTGTTGCATTGTGAAGAAGTGCTGGCCGAAGCTGCGGTGGTGATGCGCTGCGCAGCGGAGGAGGTGCAAAGAAAGGAGGAGTGATTGATGGCAGGCAATACAGATCAGACCATTATGCGTGAGTTGTTGGACCTGGCTCAAGTTAAATTGAACGGGTCAAATCCCTGGGACATCCAGGTACAGGACGAGCGTTTTTATGGGCGCGTGCTGCGCGACGGCTCGCTGGGTCTGGGGGAGAGCTATATGGACGCCTGGTGGGATTGTCCCGCGATTGACCAGTTCATTGACCGTGTTTTGCGTGCTGACCTGGACGTGCGCGTCAGCCGCAATTGGAAATTTGCGCTGCAGGTGCTGGGCGCCCGTCTGTTCAATAAACAGTCTTCGTCGCGCGCCTTTGAGGTGGGCGAGGCGCATTACGACCTGGGCAACGACCTGTACCGCGCCATGCTCGACCGGCGGCTCAACTACACCTGCGGCTACTGGAATAATGCCAGCAACCTGGACGAGGCCCAGGAGGCTAAACTGGAGCTGGTCTGCCGCAAGATTGGCTTAAAGCCGGGGATGACCGTGCTGGAGCTGGGCTGCGGCTGGGGCAGCTTTGCCAAATATGCCGCCGAGAAATACGGCGCGCAGGTGCTGGGCGTGACTGTCTCCAAAGAGCAGGTGGCGCTGGGCATGCAATTGTGCGCCGGGCTGCCGGTGGAGCTGCGCCTGCAGGATTACCGCGAGGTGCAGGGGACGTATGACGCGGTGATTTCCATCGGGGTGATGGAGCATGTCGGCTACAAGAATTACCGCAGCTATATGCAGGTGGTGGACCGCTGCTTGAAACCGGATGGCATCGCCTTCGTCCACACCATTGGCAGCAACCGAAGCATTACCACCGGCGAGCCGTGGTCCAACAAGTACATCTTCCCCAACGGTATGCTCCCCTCCATCGCCCAACTGGGCGCGGCGCTGGAGGAGAAATTCGTGATGGAAGACTGGCACAACATCGGCCCCCATTACGACCCCACGCTGATGGCCTGGCATGCCAATTTTGAAAAAGCCTGGCCGGAGCTGAAGTCCAAATACGGCGAGCGCTTCTACCGCATGTGGCGCTATTACCTGCTGAGCAGCGCGGGCGGTTTTCGTGCGCGCCACCAGCAATTGTGGCAGATTGTGTTCACCCGCCGCGGCACACTGCAGCCGGACTGCCGCTTCAGCTAGAGCATCATGCGCCAGGTGGACGTGCTTATCGTGGGCGGCGGACCGGCAGGCGCGTCCTGCGCGCGCGCCCTGCGTCAGGGCGGCGCGGACTGCCTGATCATCGATCAGCACAGCTTCCCGCGCGCCAAACCCTGTGCCGGCTGGATCACCCCCGCGGTGATTCGCGCGGCGGGGCTGCTGCCAGCCAGTTATCCCGGCAGTATCACCACCTTCACCGCGTTCGACATCGCCATCCGCGCTCTGCGCTTTCGCCTGCCCACCCGCCAGTTCGCCATTCGCCGTTGGGAGTTTGACGCCTGGCTGCTGGAGCAATGCGGTGCGCCTGTTGAACAGCACACGGTCAGAAACATCACCCGCGTGGATGGATTGTATCAGGTGGACGATGTGGCCCGCGCCCGTTACCTGATCGGCGCGGGCGGCACGCATTGCCCGGTGCGCCGCGCGCTGTTTGACCCGCAGCCGGAGCGCCAGCCGCAGAAGCTGATCGTTGCCCTGGAAGAGGAATTTCAATACACCGCGCCGGATGCGCGCTGCCGCCTGTGGTTTTTCCAGAACGGCCTGCCCGGTTATGCCTGGTATGTGCCGAAAGCGGGTGGCTGGTTGAACGTGGGCATCGGCGCGACGGCGGCTGAATTAAAGGCTGGCGGTGAGAGCCTGAAAAGCCACTGGGCGCGACTGGTGGATCAACTGAACAAGATGGGATTGGTCAGCGGGCATGAATTCAAGCCGCAGGGTCACAGCTACCTGCTGCGCGGGCGAAACCCAGCGCTGAGCCGGGATAATGCCTTCCTGGTTGGCGATGCTGCCGGGCTGGCGACGCTCGACATGGGCGAAGGTATTGGCCCCGCGCTGCTCAGTGGTCAGCGGGCGGCCAGCGCCATCCTGGATGGCTCGGACTACCATCTGGTCGGGATACCCCGCTACTCTTTTCCATCCATCCTCATATCGGGCGTCGCCCGACCGCCAGGATAGCCTGAAAAAGGCTGTTTTTTAGCGAATTTGGGCAAAAATGGTGTAAAAAGACCTGATTTTCCCAATTTGACCCGCCAAAACAGTTGCAACGAAACATCGAATGGTGTATAGTGAATACAAGCAGGCGCCCAAAGGGCTGCTGCAAAACCGGATCAAAAAGAAAGGAGTAAACTCATGGATTTTGAAGGATATTGCGTCAAGTGCCGCAAGAAGCATGCGGTCAAGAACGGTGAGGTGAAAACCACTGCCAAGGGGCAAAAAATGGTGCAAGGCACCTGCCCGGTGTGCGGGACGAAGGTGACCCGCTTTATCGCTGAGAAGAAGTAAGCAGTGTGCAACGAAACAATCTGACCTTTGCTTCAAACACGCAAATGGCGGTCTTATTAAAGGCCGCCATTTTTAATGGATTCAGTGGGTATAATAGACCGTACTTCTTTACCGGTTATTTATGGATGATGGTGAGTGATGAATTTACGCAAAAGGCTCTGGATACTGTCGGGATTTGTTTGCGTGGCGTTGGCGCTGGTCGGTATCTTTGTGCCGGTGCTGCCGACCACCCCCTTTCTCCTGCTGGCGGCGTTCTTTTTTGCGCGCAGCTCTGAGCGGTTCTACATCTGGCTGGTGACCAACCGCTGGTTTGGCGATTATATCCGCAATTATCGCGAAGGGCGCGGCATCCCCTTGCGCGAAAAGGTCCTCGCCATCACCGCGCTGTGGCTGACCATCGGCGCAAGCGCCGTGTTTGCCGTCCCAGCGTGGTGGATGCGCCTCATCCTGTTGGGAATTGGGTTGGGGGTGACCGCCCACCTGTTAAAAGTCAAGACCTATCGCCCCGAGCGCAAGGCAGGGCCGGCTGACCGCCAGCCCGCGCCGCGTAAACTGCGTTTGGACGAGGATTGAAACCATTGGCGGACATGCAGCGCGCATTGTGGAATCAGCAGCAGCAGGCTCTGCGCCAGGCGCTGACCGGCGGGGCAGATCTCACCCGAGCGCTGGAGCTGTTTCTCGACCGACACGCCAGGCTGCACATCCGCGCGGTTTCGCAATGCGGACAACCTTCGTTTGAGGAGGAACTCTGGCGTGAATTGGCGGTTGAGTCGACCCGCATCATCCCGCGCGGCTTTGAACTTTCCATCGCCTGGAACCTGTGGCACCTGGCGCGCATCAAAGCCAAAATTCATTGAGCAGCGACGGCTGCAAGGCATCCAGAACCCGCTGGTGGGGTTGTCATCATCATCCGACAAAAACAGAGGCGAACCCATGGACGTGCAAATCAAAGAAGTGACCACCCCCGCAGAGCTGAAAGCTTTCATCCGTTTTCCCTACACCCTTTACCGCGGCAATCCGTGCTGGGTGCCGCTGCTGGACGCGGACGAGCTGCACACGCTGCGCCGCGATCAGAACCCGGCCTTTGAGCATTGCGAAAGCAAATACTGGCTGGCTTATCGTCAGGAGCAGATCGTCGGGCGCATTGCCGGGATCATCAACCGCCTGCACATCCAGAAATGGAGCCAGCGTTATCTGCGCTTTGGCTGGGTGGATTTTATCGACGATCCGGCTGTCCCGGCGGCGCTCTTCGGCGCGCTGGAGGACTGGGGGCGCGCAAACGATCTGAGCGCCGTGCACGGACCGCTGGGTTTCACCGACATGGACCGCGAGGGGATGCTGGTGGAGGGATTCGATGAGCTGGGCACCATGGCGACCCTCTACAACCACCCCTATTACCCGCAACATCTGGAACAGTTGGGGTTCCAAAAGGACACCGATTGGGTGGAATACGAGATCAACGCGCCCGCAGCGCCCCATCCCATCATCGCCCGGGTGGCTGAGATCGCGCTGCGGCGCAACAACCTGCATATTCTCCAGGCGCGCAACAAAAAGGAGTTGCTGCCGTATGCCCGACAGCTCTTCGCACTTTTGAATGATGCTTATTCGCAACTCTACAGTTTCGTGCCGCTGACCGAAAAACAGGTGGACGCCTACGTGCACCAGTATTTTGATTTCATCAGCCCGGATTTCGTGCCGGTGGTATTGGACTCCAACGACCGGATGGTGGGGTTTGGCATCTGCATGCCCTCGCTTTCGCGGGCGCTGCAAAAGGCAGGCGGGCGGCTATTTCCATTTGGAATGCTCCACCTGCTGCGCGCTTTGAATAATGCGGAGCGGATTGACCTGTACCTGGTGGCGGTGCATTCCGAATACAAGGGCAAGGGCGTCAATGCCATCTTGATGCACAGGATGCAGGAAATTTTGATCCGCATGGGAGTCAAAAAGATCGAATCCAATCCTGAATTGGAAAACAACGAACTGGTGCAATCACAATGGAAGTACTTTGAAACGCGCCAGCACAAGCGCCGCCGCTGTTACATTAAGCAGCTATGAGCATCGCGGTGATCGGGGCGGGCGCATCGGGCATCGCGGCTGCGCTGCAGGCAGCCTGGCGCGGCGCGGCGGTAACGCTGTTTGAGCGCAACGCGGCGGTGGGGCGCAAGCTGCTGGTCACCGGCAGCGGGCGCTGTAACATCACCAATCGGGCTGCGGCAGCCGACACATACGCCTGCGTTGATCCAGCCTGGATGGAGCGGCTGTTGGCGGACTTTGGCGTGGATGACTGGCTGGCCATGCTGGCTGAGGTGGGCATCCCGGTGTATGCCACGCCCGACGGCTGGTATTATCCGCTGTCCGAGTCTGCCCACAGCGTGGTGGAGGCTTTTGCCAGCGGGTTGGCCCGTGCGAGGGTGGATGTGCGCCTGTCGGCCCAGGTGACTGCCATCCAGCCAAAAAGTCCGGGGTTTTCGCTGCGCGTCGCGCAGAATGGGGGCAGGGATGTGCAACATTTCGAGCGGGTGATTGTGGCCGCCGGAGGCGCGGCCTATCCCAGCCTGGGGTCGCGCGGCGAGTTGTTCGCCGAGCTGGCCCGCCTGGGGCACAACCCGCTGCCCAAGCGCCCGGCGCTGGCGCCGGTGCTGGCCGAGCTGGGCGGGCTGCGCTCCCTTCAGGGCGTGCGCCTGGACGCAGGCGTGATCCTCTATGAAGGGCAGCAGCAGTTGGCCAGGGCGCAAGGCAACCTGATCTTCACTGCGTGGGGGTTGAATGGTCCGCCGGTGATGGACCTCAGCCATCACATCTCAGCCCGCCCCGGCGCGCGGCTCAGCCTGGGGCTGGATCTGCTGGCTTTTTGCCGGGACGCATACGCCGAGCTGCTGCGGCGCAAGCGCGCCAGCGACCTGCCGCTGCGCGTGTTCCTCGCAGCGTTCTTTCCCCCCAAATTGGCGCCGGCCTACCTCAAGATGGCGGGCCTGGAAGGTGATGTCCCGCTGGGCGGGCTAGATGACGCCAGCTTGCAGCGCCTGACCGCCTGGCTGGAAGACACACGCCTGGCGGTGAAGGGCGTGCGCGGTTTCGAATACTGCCAGGTCTCGGCCGGGGGTGTGCCGGTCCATGAGGTGGACCCGCGGACGATGGAATCGCGCATCGTGCCGGGGCTGCACCTGGCCGGGGAGACGTTGGATGTGGTTGGGCCGTGCGGCGGTTATAACCTGCAGTTTGCCTTCAGCAGCGGTGCGCTGGCGGGCATGGCGGCGGCTCAGGCGGTTGGGGCGGCCAGTCCGCGCAGGTAATCCTGCATCAGCGGCCATAACTGTTGATATTTGGCGAACTGCTCGGCGTAGCGCGCCTGCATCTGCGGGTCGGGCTGGAATTCGCGCTCTGTCCTGACCATGCACTGGACGCCTTCTTCGATCGAGGTGAAGACCCGGCTGCCCACCCCGGCGATGACCGCCGCGCCCAGCGCGCCGGCTTCGCTGGCCTGGGCGCGCACCAGCGGGCGACCGAGGATATCAGCGGAAAGTTGCAGCCAGGCATCGGAGCGGCTCCCGCCACCCGCCGCGCGGAAGCCGCGGATGGAGATGCCCTCTGGCAGCGACTCGAGGCACTCGCGCAGGTAGAAGGTGGCGCCCTCGATGATGCCCTTGAGGATTTCGCCGCGCGGGGTGTCGAGATGCAGCCCGGCCAGCAGGCCGCAAGAGTCGGTTATAAAATGGGGCGGACCGCTGGCGGTGAAGTGGGGCAGAACCATCACCCGGCTGGGTCCGGCGGGCATCTCGGCGAAAAGCGCCGGATAGGGGTCGGCGCCGGAGTCAAGCGCCTGTTTACGCTCGGCGGCGGCGAAGGTATCGCGGTACCACTTGACCAACGCGCCGCCCTGATTGTAGATAAAACAGACGTATTGCCCCGAAACGGCGTGATGCTCGGTGTTCAAGCCCTGAGTGATCATGGCATTGTCGTCCGGGCGCTGGTCGAAAACCGGGGTCATGCAAATGTAGGTGCCCATGCCATATACCGCCTGGCCGGGTCGGGTCACACCGCAGCCGACAGCCGTGCAGCATTGATCATGGGCGCCGATGAGGATGGGCATGCCAGCCGGCAGGCCCAGCTCATCTGCGGCGGTGCGGGACACGGCGCCAATTTGCGTCCCGCCCGCCACGACAGGCGGCAGCTTGCGGGGGTCGAGCTGCGCCCAATCGAGCAGCTCAGCCGACCAATCCGCGCGCTGCAGGTCGAAGAGCAGGCTGCGGTTGGCTAGCGAGGCGTCCACCGCCGGGTCAGCGCCGAGCATGAAAGAGACGAAACCACTCCAATGCAGGAACCAGTCTGTCCGACGGTACACATCGGGTTGGTGCTGTCGCAGCCAGAGCAGCTTGGGCAGCGAGTAGTGGTTGCCGAGGGTGTTGCCGTTGATACGATACAGATGCGCATCGTTCAGGCGGGCGCGCAGATCGGGCAGGAATTCAGCGCCGCGCTCGTCAAAATTGAGCAGCGAAGGGCCGAGAATTTCGCGGGCTGCGTTGACCGGCACGAAGGCCTCGCCGAGCGAAGAAACGCACAGCGCGCGGGGTGCATCACCCTTGAGGCTGCGCACCGCGCGGCGGATGGTGGCCTGGACCAATTCCCAGACATGGCGGCTGTCCAGCTCTGCCCAGCCGGGCCGGGGGTGGCGGGTGTCGTATTCTGCATAGGCGGCCGAGAGCAGGCTGCCGTCCTCGGAGAAGATCAGCGCCTTGCAGCCGCTGGTGCCGACATCAATTCCCAGTAAGCTCATGCTTCACTCTCGGAACAAAATCCGCTGCCCGCCGCTGATGCCCAGAAATTCGCGCAGCACCCAGGTGGTGCGCTCGTAGACTGCCTGTTGGGCTTTGATCACGCTGGCGGTCTCGCGCAGGGCGCTCTCGTAGGGCTGGCGGATCTCGGTGCCCACATTGATCTTGGCGATGCCGTGCTTGACCGCGGCGAGCAGGTCGGCCTGGCGGATGCCCGAGCCGCCGTGCAGCACCAGCGGGACGCGGGTGGACTGTCTCAACTGGTCGAGGCGCTCCAGGTTCAGGCGCGCTTCGACCTTTTTTTGGTCCTTGCGCCCGGCGGCAATCGCGCCGTGAATGTTGCCAATCGCCACGGATAGCCAGTCGCAGCCGGTTTCCTGAACGAAGCGGACAGCTTCAGCCGTGTCTGTGAAGCCGCGCCCGGAGGCGAACAGCTCCTCGTAGGGCGGCAGCTCGCCGTTCTCATGCCCGAGCACTGCGCCCAGCTCGGCTTCCACCGGCGCGCCGCGGGGATGCGCCAATGCAACAATCTGGCGGGTGATGGCTATGTTCTCATCCAGCGGCAAGCGCGAGCCGTCCACCATCACGGATTCATAGCCCAGCGCCAGCGCCTCGGTGAAAATGGGCAGCACGTCCACACGTTGATCGTCCTCGTCAATCACCGGCACATGATCGAGGTGAAGGCGCACGTTTTCAGGGCGGCTCCAGCGGGCGAATTCCTCGGCTACCGCGCGCGGGCTGAAGCTCTCGAACTTGAGCCATTCCAACCGGGCGGTTTCCACCAGTGCGAAGGCATCCTGATCGGTGGTGGCCTGCACCACCGGCTCGACCATCGGCAGGTAAGGCACGTTGAAAGCGGGGACGACAATGCCGGCTGCCCAGGCGCGGCGGAGCAGCTCGCTTACCGGCAGCATGCGCAGGTTTCCTGGGGCAGGCTGACCTCGAAATCGAGATAATGACCCAGCGCCTCGACCAGCGGCGCCTGAACATGACCGGGGGTCACGCTGACGTGGTGGCGGTGACCCTGGATGCCGACATGCAGCAGCACATCCTGCAGGCGCGGGATCTCAGCCACGCCCGCCACGCCGAAGAAGTTGTCGGGGACGGGGTCAGCGGTGAAGCGGCCCTCGCCGAGGTACATTCTGATCCTGCCTTCGTCAGTCATTAAACTCCCAAAGGTGATCTCCATCGGCTGAAAGCGCCCGACATTGCAGCCATACGCGCAGCCGGGACCGAGCGAGGTGGCCAGGATGGGATTATCGCTGACCCGCCCGGGGCCGGCCATCAGGCTGGCGGGGGCTGGGCCGCAGTGGAAGAGGATGCACTTGTCGTCCTCGTCGTAATAGTTGTTGTTCCAATCCAGCAGCACCGGGCTGTGGTAGGAGGCCAGGCGCAGCGCCTGCATGGCCACTGCGTTGCCGATGTCCACCTCGCAGGCAGCCGGGGTGCCGGTGTCGTTGAGCGCGCCCATCACCACACAGGGCGAGATACCCATCTGAGCCTGGATTTCGGACCAGCAGCGGATGGCCAGCGCGTCCAGCCCGGCTTGGCTGCACAGCTCGTCCAGCACCACACCGAGGCGCACCAGGCCGTCGAAGGCTTTTTCGGGCACGCCTTCCCAGGTGGAAAAGGCGCGCAGAGACTGGCTTTTTGGAGCGTAGGCGGCATGCTGCGGGCTGAGCGAATGCATGCGCTGGAAGATGTCAGAAAGATCAAAGGTTTCCACGGTGATTCCGCGGCGCTGCAGGGCGACCTCGTCGATGCGCACGGTTTTGAAGGGGGTGGTGCGCGCGCCGACCGCGCCGACCACCATGCCGCGCACACCCGCCACCACCCGGCAGACGCGGTCGAAAGTGTCCACATTGGCAGCAAAGCGCGGCGTGCCAGGTCGGACGGTGTGCGGCTTGAGGGCGGTGTACTTGACGCCGTACTGGCGGAAGACATCCATGATGGAGATCTTGCCGCAGTATGAATCGCGGCGCAGCTCGGGGCCCATGCGTTCATAATCATCCGGGTAGGCCTGCACCCAGATGGGCACGCCGGCTTCATGCAAAGCGGCCACCGCGCCGGTTTCATCGCCGAAATTGGGCAGGCAGAGGATCACACCGTCGAACTGACCGCGATGCTGGCGCAGGAAATTGGCGTACACCTCGCCCTCGCGCGGCGTTTCCACTGCGCCGTAGCGGGTGGCTTCGGCGTCGAGCATCAGCACCGGGTGACCGAGGGCGGCCAGCTCGCGCGCCATCTCTTCGCGCGCGCCGGCGATCAGCGAAGCCGGAAAGAATCCGCGGTTGCCAAAAAACAACGCAAAGGTTGACTTTTGCATAGCGATATGCTCCTGTAGATTGTGCGTGGAATATGCTGATGATAGCCTTGAATGGTGGGGGAGTCAAGGAGAGGGGATGGGTGTCGGTCCAGCGGCAGCCGCTGCATCGCCTCGATGGGTTGGGCGCGTGCCCACCCTTAAAAACGAAAAATGCACCCTTGCCAAGCGGGCTGAATCTGCGTATAATCTTATTGTTCTTTAAGGTAGGTTCTGTTTAAAGGAGGTATCGCCAGATTGCATCCGCGCTTTTCCATGATTTTTCAACTCGGCGGTGGTCTGCGTGCCTGCCGGGTTTGTTTTTTTAAATCCCTTGTCAGAAGGGAGGTGATTGAACGTGACGACAGTCGTATTGCGCAATAATGAATCCCAGGATCAGCTGCTCAAGCGCTTTCGCAAGAAGGTTGTGAAGAGTGGCGTGCTCAGCACCGTGCGCCGCAAGCGTTGGTTTATTTCCAAGAGCGAGCTCCGCCGTGTGGAGAAGAAAAAGGCCATCCGTCGCATCAAGCGCCGCCAGTATGGCAAGCTTCCCGAGTAAGCCGGACCGACAGGTTGTCTTCCGGGCGTTTATGGAGTGATCAATGGCTAAAGAAGAAGATAAGATTCAGGTCGAAGGAACCATCGTGGAAGCTCTGCCGGCCACCCAATTCCGGGTGAAGCTGGACAATGGGCATTCCGTGCTGGCCTATCTCTCTGGCCGGATGCGCAAATATTACATTCGCATCCTGCTGGGCGACCGCGTGCGCGTGGAAATGTCCCCCTATGACCTGACCCGCGGGCGCATCGTCTACCGCCAGAAAAAGGCCGACGAGTTCCAGCCGGCCGAAGAAGAATAAGCGCCCGCCGGATTGGGTCGGTTTATCAGCTTGTCGTTTTCCCGGAACCGCGAACGCCGTGTTCGCGGTTCTGCTTTTAAGGGCTTAGTGCGTAGATGGCCACCCCATCGCGCTCATAGATCAACTGCAGTCCAGGGCAATCGATCAGCCCGGCCGGTTGAAGTTGGCCAACGCCCTCCTTGATGTAGATGTGGGTGAATCCAAGTTCTGCCTGCAGGGCGTCAAAGTCCGCATTGCATTCGCTGACCTGGCTGGCGCGTGAAACAGCCTGGTTCACCCGTCGAATGGATTCGGATGAGCCCCAGCCATACATGGCCGGGGGGAGGATGGTGCGCCGCCCGGCGATGACCGGCAGCCAGTAGCCGCCGTCGACGCCGCGGTACGAACCGGTCTGCCAGAGGGTGGTGTTGATGAAAAAAAGGCTGTCAGCAGGGGTGTGGGCGCGCGCCCATTCCAGCGCGCGCAGGTCGGCGGAGCTGGCCAGCACGGTGTTGGGATTGACGATGCGCCACGTGGATGCGGTTCCCCAGGCCGTCAGCCCCAGCACAGCGAGCAGCAGCGCGGCTGTGCCAATCCGCGGTCGGGTGAGCCTGCCCAGCGCATCCCCGCCAGCGGTCAGCGCCCCGGCTGCCAGAAGGCTGGCAGGCAGATAGAGGGTGATGGCCACCTGGTCGGGGCGGAACGGGTCCAGGCGTGGACTGCCGGGCAGGGCCAGCAGCGCCAGCATCCCAGCCCACACCGCCACAATGCGCAAGCCCGGTCGGATCAGTGCCAGGATCAGGCCGCCGCCAGCCAGCGCAAACAGCAGGTGGCTGCGCAGCGGCCCGAGCAGCGCCAACGTGGACTGAAGCGCCGCGGGGTTGGCGGATTCGGCGGTCGGAAATTGCAGCGCGGCCAGGCGGTTGCCGAGTTGCCAGGCGCGCGCCAGCCAGGGTGCCGCCAGCAGCGCACCGCCAGCCAGCCCACCCAGCGCCGCCGGCAGCCAGCGGGGTGGTGTTCCCCGGCGTAAATCGCTGAGCCATTTGGCTGGGATAAAGATCAAGGCGAACAGCGCCAACATTCCCCCGGTCAGGTAATGCGAGAGGATCGTCCCGGCGGTGAGCAGCGCCAGGCCGGCAGCCTGTGTGACAGGGCGGGGCTCATCATCGTCGGTCAGCTTGATCAGCCGCGCCAGCGCTACCGGCAGCACCACCAGCCCCGCCAGCAGGGTGAAGCGGCCCCAGGTCAGGT
>CAZCBJ010000069.1:0-12645 GCA_964496705.1 uncultured Anaerolineaceae bacterium
GCGACGGCGTGATGATAGGCAGAGCTGCGATATCTAATCCATGGATTTTTTCCAATCTCGATCGGCACCAGGTACTTCCACAGACTGTCAAAATGACAGCTTTGACACACTTACGTCGAAATGTGGATTTTTTTGGAAAAGAGAGAGGGGTGATTGAATTTAGAAAATTCCTGAAAGCTTATCTGAAACCATACTCCCTCCCGGCCGAAATACTTCATTCCATTCTGCTCCAAAAATCTCATCAAGAAGTCGAACGATGCATCGAAGAATATATTATTGTCACTTGACGTCTTAGATAACTTTTCGTAGAATGAAACCACCAGCCTTTATACAACCTAGGAGAAGGAAATGAATATCCCCGCCGAGTTAAAATATGCAAAAACTGACGAGTGGGTGAATGTGGATGGGAATGTCGCCACCATTGGTATCACCGAATTTGCCCAGGATCAGTTATCGGATATTGTTTACGTCGAATTTCGGGTTGAAGTTGGAGATCAAGTAAAAAAGAATTCGGTCTGTGTAACCCTCGAGTCAGTTAAAGCAGCCGCAGATGTCAACCTGCCTGTCAGCGGCACGGTTATCGAAGTAAACGAAAACTTGGCACAGAACATGTCATCAATCAATGAAGATCCGTTCGGTTTAGGATGGATGATTAAAGTTGAAATGAGCAATCCTTCCGAATTGGATGGTTTATTGAATGCAGCGGGTTATCAGAAACGAATCGAAGAGGCGCATTGATGTATACCCCTCATACCGACGCTGAAATCAAAGCCATGCTTGAAGTTATCGGCGTCAGAAATCTGGAAGACCTGTTTCAGGACGTGCCAGAGCAATTCAGATTCCCTGAATTGTCGTTACCTGCGACGCTTTCTGAAATGGAGATCATGGCCGAACTTCAAGCGATTGCCCAGGCTAACGAAACACCTGGTTCTTTAGCCTGTTTTTTGGGTGCTGGAGCTTATTTTCACTACACACCCGCGGCAGTGGATGCCATTCTAAGGCGCGGCGAATTCTATACCGCCTATACTCCCTATCAACCAGAAATTTCTCAAGGCACATTACAGGCGATCTTTGAATACCAATCTCTCATCTCCGCCCTGACCGGCATGGATGTATGCAATGCTTCTCACTACGATGGAGCAACGGCTACCGCTGAGGCAGGCATTCTGGCATACCATCACTATCGAGGGAAACGTCAAAAATTCCTGATCTCGCCATCCATTAATCCCCAATATCGCCAAACCTTCTGTACCTATATGTGCGGATATGAGGATGCACATATCATCGATTTCTCAAACAAAGAACAGCCGTTGTCCTCGCCCGATATCCTGTTGAAAAAGCTGGATATGGATACAGCGTTGGTTGTTGTCCAGTATCCCGACTTTTTTGGCCGCCTTTACGATTATACGCAATTGGCTAATGAAGTTCATCAAAACGGCGCTCTGCTATGTATAATCACCAACCCCCTATCGTTGGGTTTGCTGCGTCCCCCTGGCGAGATGGGTGCAGATATCGTTGTCGGCGAGGGGCAATCCCTGGGAATTCCATTATCCTTCGGTGGCCCTTATCTGGGATTATTCGCAACCCGAAAGGATCTCATTCGAAGATTGGCCGGCAGACTGGTTGGCGAGACGGTAGATGCAGAAGGACGGCGAGGCTATGTGCTCACATTAACTGCTCGAGAACAACATATCCGCCGCGAAAAAGCGACTTCCAACATCTGCACCAATCAGGGTCTTATTGCGCTTGCTTCAACAATCTACATGAGTTTACTGGGCAAACACGGGTTACGAAAGGTTTCCGAATTGTGTTATCACAAAGCGCACTATGCTGCTGAACAAATCAATCACCTTCCTGGCTATGAAGTGTTTTTCGATACTGCATTTTTCAACGAATTCGTCGTCAAATGCCCAATCCCGGTGGATGAGCTAAACATGCATCTACTCGATTATGGCGTATTGGGAGGCCTAAATTTGGCAAATGACTTTCCATCTTTGGAAAATCACATGCTGGTTGCCGTCACAGAAATGAACACCCGCGAGCAAATCGACCTGTTTTGCACAGCGCTGGCTGAGGTGACACATGACTGAACCTACAATTTACGAGATTTCTGCGCCTGGCCGGATCGGCTTAAGATTTCCCGAACCTGATGTGCCGTTGAGTGGTTTACCCGGTGATTTTGTCCGCTCCTCTCTACCACTGCCTGAGTTATCTGAATTGGACGTGGTTCGCCATTTTACAAACGTTTCCAAGAACAATTATTTTATTGATGCAGGGTTTTATCCGCTCGGATCCTGCACCATGAAATATAACCCTAAAGTGAACGAAGAAGCAGCAAGGATTAAAGGCTTCGCCTGCGGTCATCCTCTTCAACCAATTGAAACTGTCCAGGGAAACCTGGCATTAATGTATGAGCTGCAAGAATGGCTACAAGAGATCAGCGGGTTCTCAGGCATTAGTTTGCAGCCTTCTGCCGGGGCACAGGGAGAACTGGTTGGCGTGATGATTATCCGGGCTTACCATCGACAGAACAAGCAAACGAACAGAACGAAAATTCTGATCCCGGACTCAGCACACGGCACCAACCCAGCAAGCTCAGCAATGTCTGGGTACGAAGTTGTTAATGTCCCGACTGACGAGAACGGAAATATTGAGCTGGACGTTTTACGCAGTTTGTGCAACCAGGATACCGCTGGTCTGATGCTCACCAACCCCAATACGCTGGGACTGTTTGAGCAAAATATTCTGGAAGTAATCAAAATCGTGCATGATGCCGGCGGCCTGATTTATGGAGATGGGGCAAATCTGAATGCCTTGCTGGGGATCACCCGGCCCGGCGACCTGGGCATAGATGTGATGCATTTCAATCTGCATAAGACCTTTGCAACGCCGCACGGCGGTGGTGGTCCAGGATCCGGCCCCGTGGGCGTAGCCTCCCACTTGGTGGATTATCTGCCCGGCCCAATAACTGCGATCGTTGAAGAAGAAACGGATGACACGCCCCCGCTTTATGGTTTGGTTATGCCCATAAAATCCATTGGCCGCGTCAAAGCATTCCATGGACAGTTCGGGATGTTGGTGCGAGCTTATACCTATATCGCCATGCACGGCGCGTCCGGGTTACGCACCATCTCAGAAATGGCCGTATTAAATGCAAATTACCTGCTGGCCAGGTTAAAAACCGTCTATACGATCCCTTTCAAGAGAGTCTGTATGCATGAATTCGTTGCCGAGGGCGTCTGGCCGGACGCTCCTGGTGTTCACGCATTGGATATTTCCAAACGGTTGATGGATTACAATTTTCATCCACCGACCAATTACTTCCCGCTAATTGTTCACGAAGCTTTGATGATTGAACCAACTGAAACGGAGAGCCTCCAGACACTCGATCGTTTTGCCGAGGTTATGATAACCATTGCCGATGAAGCCCACAATCACCCGGATCTGCTAACGAACGCGCCTCACACTACACCTGTGGGCCGGTTGGACGAGGTCAAAGCTGCTCGGGAATTAGTTCTTTGTTGTTGGATGCCAGAAGACAAATAAACTATATAATTAATAAGATTTTATTCTTTTTTCAGTCTTCTACTCTACTTTCTTTGAAAGGAGGTGATTGGGCATGGTGGCTATTCCAGAGCATGAACATGGTCAAGGCCTGGTCGAATATGCTTTAATATTTATTCTGGTGGTGGTTATTGTCATCGTTTTGATTTACATATTCGGCGGGGCAGTCGGTTCGATGTACAGCAATATTATTGACACTATTTAAACCCCGGCAATATAATTTAGCGGATTATTCTTTCCAATAAATCCCGGGGAATCGATAAATTGTCCGGGTGTTTTGACTTCATAAGGAGAATTATATGTCAGACGAAAATGTCCGTTATGAAGAAGTCAAGGTGACGGGAGATTATTTGGTCGCCAAAGTTAAAGAGTTGCTTCATCAAGGAAATGTTCGCCGATTAATCGTAAAAAACGACAAGGGAGAAACCTATATTGAAATCCCACTCACCGTGGGAGTTGTGGGTTTTCTTTTGGTTCCCGTCTGGGCAGCTCTGGGAGCTTTGGCTGCATTAGCCGCTAATTTTACGATAGTGGTTGAAAAAATTGAGCCGACGATCACTCCGGAATAAAAGCTTGAGTGATCTCTCAGAGTTAATTTATCAATCTCCTAATTATCCAATTTCCGCGTGACTACCATTCAAAAAGAAGCTTCCATCTGCTGCTTTATTTCGCCCCACGGTTTTGGTCACGCTTCAAGGACCTGTGCCATCCTCGGTGCAATTCGAAAAACGAATCCGAATGTAACGCTTCACATTTTTACCAAAGTCCCGGAATGGTTTTTTAAAGACACACTGGGCGATAATTTTCATTATCATTTATGCAATTCGGATATCGGGATAGTTCAAGACAGTCCCTTATCAGAAAATCTCGCCAAGACCGTTGATTTGTTGGGCACATACATCCCTTTTCATGAAAAGGATTATTCTACACTAATTTTATTAATACAATCCATTCATCCAAACTTACTTCTTTGTGATATTTCACCTCTCGGCTTGTTTATAGCTGATAAACTGGGGATCCCGTCCTTTCTGATTGAAAATTTCACCTGGGATTGGATTTATGAAGGCTATGTCAATGTAGAGCCAGGTTTTCGCCCATTTTTACCACTATTCAAAGAGCTATTTCAACTGGCAACCTACCACATCCAAACCATACCAGTTTGTCTTCCACATTCTCAAGCCCACCTGGTCACCGCACCGGTTGCACGGTTGCCTCGCAACAATTCACCGAGTGTTCGCGAAAAGTTGGCCGTCCCGAAAGATGCTAAATTGGTCATGATTTCAATGGGCGGCATAGAGGCGGACTATTCACCTTTATTAGCGAACATCTCAAAGTGTAAAGAAGCTTTTTTTGTCATCCCAGGTGGAAATAATAAACAACTCTTTTCTGGAAATCTTCGTTTGCTTCCACACCATTCCAGCTTTTACCACCCGGATCTGGTATTTTCAAGCGACTTGATCATTGGCAAAACGGGCTACAGTACGCTTGCCGAAACATTCCACGCTGGATTACCATTCTTATTCGTCTCACGACCTTGTTTTCGGGAATCGCCGATCCTGGCTGAATATATTTTAGAGCAGATTGGCGGCGAAGAAATAACCACGATAGATTTGCTATCAGAAATTTTACTGGAGAAAGTGCTTGGCTGGGTTAACGTGCCGAAGAAAAATAGAGGAGACAGGCTGGTTAATGGAGCGGAACAAGCAGCCAGCTTCATTCAACAATACTTGAGATGATATAATCAGCATCTATTCTAAAAATAAGGATCCCTTGATGAAGCAATGGAAAACACCCCCTGAGATGGTTATTGATCACGAGATGCAATATTTTGCCCTCATAGAAACGAACAAAGGCAAGATAGAGATCGAGTTGTTTCCAAAATATGCGCCGAAAACAGTCAATAATTTTATTTTTCTGGCAAATGAACATTTTTATGATGGCGTCAAATTCCACCGCGTGATCGCCAATTTTGTCATTCAAGGTGGAGACCCAACCGGTACTGGGATGGGCGGTCCTGGTTATAATTTTGAAGATGAGGTTAAGAATAATCCGCTGAAACACGAGACGGGTGTACTTTCAATGGCCAATGCTGGTCCGAATACCAATGGCAGTCAGTTTTTCATCACCCATTCTCCTCAGCCGCACTTGAACGGCCGCCACACAGTATTCGGAAAAGTGATCAAAGGCATGGAAGTGGTTAATAGTATTCAACAAGGCGATAAAATGCTTACCGTGACAATTGTCAAAGAATAAAAAAGGCCGGGATAAAAATCTTTCTTTAAAATGTTAAATTAGATCGAATGAACCAAGCATCGAGCCATCCAATCTACTGCATCATTCCTGGCTATAATGAAGCCAATCACATCTCAAAGGTGGTTCGTGAAGCGCTTGATTACCTCCCTGTAATTGTCATTGATGATGGATCGACCGATCATACGGCTCAATTGGCAATAGAGGCTGGAGCTATCGTGTTGACCCAAAGCCCCAACCAGGGTAAGGGCAAGGCGCTCAAAATAGGTTTTGAACACGCACTGGCTTTGAATTGTGAAGCAATCATCATGCTCGACGCCGATGGACAACATGATCCTACGGAAATTCATACGTTCCTGGATTGCTACCAAAAAACGCATGCTGACCTGATCATCGGTGAACGCGATTTTTCAAAAATGCCGATTTTTCGAAGAACATCCAATACAATTGGTCGCCATCTGTTGTCGTGGGCTATCGGTCAATACATCCCTGATAACCAATCCGGTTATCGCCTGGTTTCAAAACGGCTGATGTCAGCCATGCTGGAAAGCAAGGAGGCAGGCTTCGAATTCGAGGTGGATATGGTTATTCGCTGCATCCGGATGAAATACTCCATGCAGTGGGTAAAAATAAAGACAATCTATGCAGGCGAGAAAAGCCATATCAAACCTTTGCATCTGGTTGCCAACTTCTTTCGTCTGATTTTCCAGGTTCTCCGAGAAAAATAGACCGATAAATGCGCAAAGTTGCTCGTAAATATTTCCCACTTATTTTTGGCTTGCTCATATCGGTATCGCTGACCGCTTGTTCTCCAATCCGGCAATTTTGGTATCTCATTGAAATTAAGGCGCTCACTCCCTCTGAGCGGTATATCCACGAAGGTGACCAATTAATGTCTGAAGACAGGTTCGCTGAAGCGCTCCTCTCCTATCGACAGGCGGTCATTCTCGATCCAAACGACTCAAAAGCGCTGGTTAAATTGGGTAGTGCCTATGCGATGCAAGGACGAAATCGGATGGCAGAACGATACCTTCGTCAGGCAAGCCAGATCGAGCCAGACAATGTAGAAATTATTAGCAAGCTATCTGGCTTGACCTTGAATTTTCCAGACAACAACTTGCAGCACCTGTGGCATATCTTGCTGTTTCCAGGGACCCCAACTGGTTTTGATTTTGCAAAGAACATCATAGCTGTTGCTTTCGAAGAAGGTCAACTCTCAGCACTCGATTCCCAGAAAGTAGCGGTGCATTGGCAAATTCAACTCGAAGAAACCATCACCTCACCTCCTTCCATATCCAGCCAGCTCGTCTTGGTCGGAGGACAAAGCGGCACCCTGTATGCCTTATCCCTCGCGGATGGCAGTATTGTCTGGAAATTTAAGACATCAGCCCCCATTTATGCGAAAGTCGTCAGCGATGAAAAGTATTTTTTTTGTGCCTCAAATGATGGCAATCTTTACAAACTGGATGTCAAGGGGAATTTAATCTGGACTTTTACCAGCCGCGCAGGTATTCGTTCTCCTGTGGCAATTCAAAATCAGATTGTGTTTGTAGGGTCATCCGACTCATTTATGTACGCGGTGGACGCGCAATCCGGTACGCCGGTGTGGCAGAACGGAATTCAAACCCAGGGAGCAATTGAAAGTACTGCTGTAGTGTTGCAGGATCGTCTGTTTTTTGGATCGGATGATAGTCGGCTCTACGCGGTATCCGTCGCCACGGGTGGAGAGTATTGGCGTTATTCGACCCCCGATGCCATTTATGCCAGTCCAGTAATTTATGATGACATCATCTATGCTGCCTCCTCCGGGAACCTTGTGGCAGCATTGGATATTCTGACTGGTGAACCGTTATGGGAAACCTATACACCTGTTCCCCTATACGATGCCCCCGCTGTGGATAACAAGTATTTATTTTTTGCCGGTCCGGGGAACGCGAGTATCTTTGCTATTGATAAAAATACGGGTAATATTATCTGGCAATATGACACCGGCGATTGGATGATTGGCAGCCCAAAAATTTGGAACCATACACTTTTTTCTCTTGGGAAAGACGGCACCCTGATCGCCTTCAAACCAATGCCGTAAACACCGATCATCCTTGTTGCTAAGAAGTTGGAAACACTCTGATCGCGCTTCCGGCTACCGGACAACCGCTTTCACAGCGACCACAACCAGTGCATCTGGAAACATCGACAATAATGCGCCCCTGATAAACCAGGGCCGCCTGGCTCAAGCACGCCTCCACGCAGACCAGACACTTGACGCCTTGATCCCAGGCCAAGCACAACGAGTGGTCAACCTTTGCGACACCCAAATTTAATTCATCCGGTTGGATTGGTTGGATCGCTCCCACCGGGCAGACTTTGGCGCACAGGTTCGGACAACTTGGGTTGATCGAACATCCGCCCAGTCGTGGAATTAATTGCGGAGTCCCTATACCACCAAGACCACTTTCCAGAAACGTGGGGCGAAGGCCTCCGGTGGGACAAACGCGAACACATTCTTGGCACACTATGCAGGTCTTTACAAACTCATCATCGGGCAGCGCACCAGGTGGACGTAAGATTTTCTTTTTCGCCGAGGTTATTGCCCCCAATGGCACCATGAGTATTCCGAAAAGTCCAGCGATGCTTCCGCCGATGAATTGCCGCCGTGATATTTTTACATTCTTCCGGCGCGATTCATCAGACGCGTATTTTCCAGCAAAACGCGCTATGGGCAGGGCATCTGGTGCTGCCGGCTGTTTTTGCCAGGTTTTACCAGCCAGGTCTCCAAACCCAAACGAAATGCCATTTTTCGGACAGGTGCTTTCACATTCCAGACAAAAAGTGCAATCGGTATAATCGGTCAGGTGTGGGTCCTTTGGGATAGCCTGCATCGGGCAATACCGCGAACATTCTCCACAGCCCGTACAGGCTGAAGTTACCTTTCGGTTTAAGACACTCCAACGAGACACAAGCGAGAATAAAGCACCTGACGGGCAAATGTTCTTGCACCAGAACCTGGGTTTCCAAAACTCGAGGATAAGCATGCCGATAAAAACCAGAGACAACACAGAAACGTAAACACGCAAAGCCGGCTGCTGAAAAGAAAAATAGTTTGAAGTGATTGCGGTGATGGCACGATTGATTACCACGAATGGGTCTAGAAAACCAATCAACTGCAAAGAAAACACGGATGCCACCAGCGCCGCCAACAATACATAATATCGAAATCTGCTGTTACGCTTGTTGTCTGGTCGATGCTGTTTTCGCTTCCTCTTCATCCACCCGATCGCCCCATGAAATAGATCCAGTACAGTCCCCATCGGGCATACCCACCCACAGATGGAACGCCCAAATAGAAAAGTGAGTGCGAAAACCAAGAGTGGTCCACCAATGACGATGAAAGGCCAGTCTCGGTTGAATATCTGCCCCACGAACAACAGAGGATCCCAAACCAGCAACCAGGTCGAAAGGGTCGGCATGGGTTCAAACGAAACACGGCGGTATAACTCAGGAAAAAAAGGAAACAAAAATATAAATAAAAATCCCAGTTGGATAATTTTTCTGGCGATTTTTACTGTTTGCAATTGACGGTTGGCTGATCTTACTTTAGCCATTCTGAGTTTCCTCAGAATTGGCGTTATCGTGCTTTTGATCTGCCAAACGACCGCGTCGGAGAATGATCAACCCCAGTCCAACCACTATGGCGGCAACCGGGATCAACGCGCCACTGATTATTTTATTTAAGCTAATCATCGGGTGACAAGCTTGTGAAGCCGGTACAGATCCGGGGGACACGTTTCCACTTTCAAAAACTTGAGCAACCGCCTGAGGAGTTGCGGGAGGAAGAGGTGTGGATGTAGAAAATTTGTTCATGGCAGGAGCTGTCGATGTCAACTCTATCATTTCAGATTGCGGCGTGGGTGTTGCCGTTGCAATCACCTCGCCAGCTTTTAGCTCGATAAACCGCCCATCGTTAAATGCTTTCTCTACATCCATTTCGCCCACACCGGAGTCCGCCGATACTTTTACGTGGGCTAATTCTTTTGGTTTAATTTCATAATAATTGATGCATCCATACGAATCCAGCAAGACCGGATCTACCCCCGCCAACACCTGATTTCTGCGTTTAATGATCTGCGGATTTCTTTCCTCGGTTTCAGGACCCGCACAAACACGATAATCCCCGTAAGGGACTCGTACAAGCAATGCTTCTAATATATGCAGATGTGCCTGTATTCCGGAAGCCGTATTCAGATCAGCAATACCTTGATGCAATTGCGCATGCAATGCGCCTGGAATTTCAAGGAAACCCATCATATGCTTGAGCGCCATAGTCATCCGAGTGACGCTATGAGTCTTCGCCAGTGACATATTAATCCGCACATCAGCTTCCAAAGCAGCTTTGATTACACCTACTTTTTGGAATGCCACGCCGGATGGCAGCTCGACTTTTTCAAACAATTCCTTGGGGCCATTAAAGCGGTCAGGAAAAATTCCTTCCACTCCAGTATCTTTGACAACCTGCCCGATACCATTTATGCGTAGACACTCAGCCGTTCCAGGTTCTATGGAGCAGTGATCCATCACAATGATCCGCCTGGCACCTGCTTCTGCCACAATCTTGATCAGAGCTGTTAATAGATCGGGGTCAGTCGAAGAAGCCGTTCGAGGAGGATACGCCCAGGTGGCATTCGGCTTGATTGCCACAACTTGCCCGGGCTTCACAAATCGCTCAATACCGCCCAGACCTGACAGGGCGGTACGCAAGATTAACTCCGCTGAATCATCTTTCGTACCAGTAGCGATAACTGCATCAGGCAGGCTTGCAGCTCGCACAAACCCGGTTTCATCAAGAAACGCTCCCAATTGTAAGGCAGCAAAGACACCGGCAGATTTCGCTAAAAACCTTCTTCTGCTAATTTTCGCTTGCAAGGGATCCTCCAGGCCAGTCATTACAATAATATCTCACCGGTAAAAAGGCTACACAGCCTATTGCAGGTTGAATATTATCATAATATTTTCAAAGTCACTCATTTAAGGGTGAAGTTTTTATTCACGATACCGTTCAATACGAACGCCAGCCGATTCTGCAAATGGAATCGCGCCAGGTTTTTTTACCTCAACCCGCACGCCGTCTACTCGATCGTTTTTGAGACATAATAATGCAATATCATCCGCAAGGCCTTCCAGGGTGTAACGGTTAGATTTTTCCACCATTTCTTTCACTTGGTGCGAGACGGTTGCATAATCCACACTATCGGCAACACGATCGCTTCTTCCAGCGGCACGAAGATCAACACACATTTCCAGACGAATAAGCAATTCTCTGGGCCGGAGTCTTTCCTCAGGATATACACCGACGATGGTTTTCACCTTGAGTTCACTGATAAATATTTGGTCCATTTAACTTTCTAACCTTTCTATGTCTCTTGAGAGTCACAATCGTATTTGGGCTAACCAATTTGGTACATAGACCAGGTTATTCAAAACTGGAAAAGGCGAGCTTTTTGTATTAGTATTGGTTAACTTTATTTGCGATAAGGAGAATCTGATGAATAAGCTAACGCTTACAGTCCCAAACATTTCCTGCAACCATTGTGCACATACAATAAAAACCGAGCTGTCAGATATGCCCGGCATCGAAAATATCGTGGTTGATGTGGAAAAAAAACAAGTCATGGTCAGTTTTATTTTGCCTGCCACCGAGGACAAGATTTTAGCATTGCTGGCGGAGATAAAATATCCTGCGCGAAGATGAATAATCAATTAAGCCTGGTTATCGGTCTGATGCAATCGATTATGCTTATGATACAATGATTTATTTCTGGGAGGGGCTAAATGCAAAGCAGACAAATTGAAGAACTGGCGATTAATTCGATTCGTTTCTTATCTGCGGATATTGTACAACAGGCCAACTCCGGCCATCCAGGTCTTCCGATGGGTGCAGCGGCAATGGCTTACACCATCTGGACTCGCCATCTGCGGTTTTCTTCATCGACCCCTGACTGGCCGGATCGCGACCGTTTTATCCTTTCTGGCGGTCATGGTTCAGCTTTACTTTACTCATTACTGCATCTGACTGGTTACGATCTGTCCATGGACGAATTGAAACGCTTCCGTCAATGGAACAGCAAGACCCCAGGCCATCCGGAATTTGGGCTGACCCCGGGCGTTGAAACAACCACCGGTCCGTTGGGTCAGGGATTTGCCAACGGAGTGGGAATGGCGATTGTTGAGGCTCATCTTGCTCAGCTATTTAATCGCCCTGGTCACAAAATTGTCGATCATTATGTATACGCAATTGTGACGGACGGCGATCTGATGGAAGGAGTGACATCTGAAGCAGCCTCTCTCGCTGGTCACCTGCAACTTGGCAAACTGATTTACCTGTATGACGACAACTCGATCAGTATTGACGGCTCTACGGATCTTGCATTTACCGAAAACCGCGCCGCTCGTTTTGCTGCTTACAACTGGCAGGTACTGCACGTTTCTGACGGTAATGACGTGCAATCCATCGATGAAGCCATCCAGATAGCCAAAGCAGATCCCCGTCCTTCATTGATAATTTGCAAGACGGTGATTGGGTATGGTTTACCAACTCGCCAGGGTACCAGTAAAGCGCACGGTGAACCGCCAGGTGAAACAGAGTTGACCGCAGCCAAAAAAAATGCCGGATGGCCGCTGGAACCTCCCTTTTATGTCCCCGATGAAGTGAAAGTTGCCTTCAAGCAGATTTCCGAAAAAGGGCAGGCGTCCTATGAGCAATGGCAACGGACATTCCAACAGTACGCTTCTTCTTACTCAGAGCTGGCAAGTGAATTTCGCCGACGAATTGACGGT
>CAZCBJ010000069.1:12668-17333 GCA_964496705.1 uncultured Anaerolineaceae bacterium
GGACGAGTCTTTACATGAATTTCCAACCGATCCGAAGGGCATGGCAACACGGGTTGCATCTGGTATAACAATAAATGCCCTTGCTGCCTGTTTGCCTGAACTGATTGGCGGTTCTGCCGATCTGGCACCATCCAACAATACCTGGATCAATGACAGCCAGGCATTTCAAACAACGAACCGTCTGGGCCGAAATTTCCATTTTGGCGTACGCGAACATGGTATGGGTTCCATTGTGAACGGCATGGCATTACACAAAGGAGTTATTCCTTACGGGGCAACCTTCCTGGTATTTTCAGATTACATGCGCCCGGCACTCCGCCTTTCCGCACTCTCGCACATCCCCAGCATCTGGGTGTTCACACATGACAGCATCGGTTTGGGTGAAGACGGCCCCACCCACCAACCAGTGGAACAACTTGCTGCCCTGCGTGCGATTCCTCACCTAACAGTTATCCGCCCATGTGACGCAAATGAAACCCTGGAAGCGTGGAAAGTTGCCATTCAAAACCGCGAAGGTCCCACCTTATTAGCGCTGACACGCCAAGCACTTCCCGTTCTAGATCGAAAAATTTTCCACCCTGCGAGTGGATTGGCTTGCGGAGCTTACATTCTTGCCGACCTGGGACCTTCCCAACCAGATATCATCTTGATCGCTTCTGGTTCTGAGGTCAGTTTAATCGTGGAAGCCGGACAAAAATTGGCTACTGAAGGGATTGGGGTTCGCCTGGTATCCTTCCCAAGTTGGGAGTTATTCCGAAAACAATCGAAGGAATACCGCGAGACAGTGCTCCCAGGCGCAATTTCAATGCGGTTGGCAGTTGAAGCCGGTATCGGTCAGGGCTGGCACGAATGGCTGGGCGGACAGGGATCGATCATTGGTATGACCGGTTATGGTTCATCCGCACCGTATCAGACCCTGATGGCCAATTATGGCTTCACCGTGGATCATGTGGTGGAGCGGGCCAGAATACTTATTGGCTAATATGCAGAGGAAAAACGATGATAATCGCATTTGCCTGCGACCATGGCGGCTTTTTGCTAAAAGAGAAAATCATCAAAAAAATAGAAGGCTGCGGACATCAGGTGCTTGACTTTGGCACGCACAGCACCGAAAGTGTGGATTACCCCGACTTTGTAGAGAAGGCATGCCGGGCTATCCAATCAGGGAACGCTCAACGGGGCGTCTTGATCTGCGGTTCGGGTATCGGAGCCTGTGTGACTGCCAACAAGCTCAAAGGGATCATCGCCGGACTGTGCCATGATACATATTCCGCGCATCAAGGGGTTGAGCATGATGATATGAACGTTCTTTGCCTCGGTGCCCGGGTAATTGGCCCCGAGTTGGCCTCCGAAATCGTGTGTAGGTTTTTATCTGCCACTTTTTCTGGAGAGGAACGGCATATTCGCAGGCTTAAAAAAATGAAAAAAATTGAAGCTGGTGGCTGATATTACTAGAAAATTTGTTTCAGAGGGTTTGCATGGACACAATCCGGCAGGTGCACGCTTTACAACAATCGGTCTGGTATGACAACATTCAAAGGCGGTTGCTCGAAGACGGTGAATTGGAGAACCTGATCCGTTCTGGCGCAATACGTGGCATAACTTCCAATCCAACCATATTTCACAACGCAATCGCCAATACGCGAGATTATGACACTGCCTTACAGTCCATGTCATGGGCTGGATGGTCAGCTGAAGAAATGTTCTATCACCTCGCCATAGAGGATATTCAAGCAGCCGCTGACCTTTTTTTCCCACTTTATCAACAGACCCAGGGGGAAGACGGGTATGTCAGCCTGGAAGTGAATCCGTTATTTGCGTATGATACCGAAAAAACAATCCGTGAAGCGAAACGACTATGGGCTCTTGTTAATCGCCCCAATCTGATGATCAAGATCCCGGCGACGAATGAAGGAATCCCGGCTATTCGTCAAGCGATCACAGCCGGAATAAATGTCAATGTGACCCTGATCTTCTCATTGGAACGTTATCAACAAGTTCTTGACGCTCACACCACAGGATTGGAAGCACGGCTGCGCGCTGGTCTACCAATTCACCAGATCGCGTCCGTCGCCTCATTTTTTGTGTCTCGGTTGGATACGAAGGTTGATCGCCAACTTAACGACTTGTTAATCAATGACACCTCTTTATCATCGGTTATAACACCACTGCTGGGATCAACAGCAATAGCCAATGCGCGCCTGGCATACCAGGTGTTCAAGCGCCATATCGCCTCGGGCAAGTTCTCAAGATTACTTGAGCAAGGAGGTCTTGTTCAACGACCATTATGGGCATCCACCAGTACCAAAAATCCTGCGTACCGGGATGTGATGTATGTGGAAGAGTTGATCGGTGCCGAATCCGTGAATACCATTCCCCCCCAAACCCTTGACGCATTCATAGATCATGGAATGGTAAGAGGTCTGACCATTGAACAAGACACCAAAAAATCCGAAAATATTTTCAATATGCTGGAAAATCTCGGTATATCAATTGCTGAGATAACCCAAACCCTCGAACAGGAGGGAGTGAAAGCCTTTCTCGACTCTCATCAAGCACTCATCCAGGCTATCGAAAGCAAACGCTTAAAATATTTAATGGAGCTGGGATCGCTGGCTGATACAGTTGCAATAAGAGTTGACGACCTCGAAACCCAACGCATTTCACAACGACTGTACGATAAAGACCCCACAATCTGGACTCATGACTCAGAACAGAGCCAGTTGATCACACGGCGCTTGGGATGGCTCGAAGCACCTGCGAAAATTATTTCTTCTCTTGAAGAAATTCATTCTTTCATCGACGATATAACCTCTGAAGGCTACACGAAATGCCTCTTGCTCGGCATGGGCGGCTCGTCTCTCGCTCCGGAAGTTTTTGCTTACACATTCCCCCGTTCGCATGCTGGACTCGAGTTAAAAATCCTCGATTCTACCGACCCCACCCAGGTGTCAGATGCCGAAAAATGGGCCGCGATTGAACAAACGCTGTTTATCGTATCGAGCAAATCTGGGGGCACCAGCGAGGTAAACGCTTTCTTGAGCTACTTCTGGGAAAAAGCTATCAACAGGCTTGGCAATGAAGAAGCTCCCAGGCATTTTATCGCTATCACTGATCCCGGCACGAGTCTGGAGAAAGTTGCCTTGGAAAGAGGTTTCAAGAAAATTTTTCACGGTGATCCCACTATTGGCGGTAGATATTCGGCCTTGACAGTATTTGGTTTGGTACCAGCCGCCCTTATTGGAATGGATATTGCCAGGCTCCTCAATCGTACATGCTCCATGATGAAAAACACATCGCCCAATCTCCCGGTTGCCAGAAATCCCGGGCTGGCATTGGGCGCCTTTCTCAGTGAAGCTGCCCTACAGGGCAGAGATAAAATGACGATCCTGGCCGATCCCGAAATAGCAAGTATTGGATCATGGATCGAGCAGCTCGTTGCCGAATCCAGTGGAAAAAAGGGTGTTGGCATCATCCCTATTGATGAAGAACCTGTCCAATCACCAGAAAAATTTCAGAACGATCGAATTTTCATCTATATCTCGGTTTCTGGAAAACTGCAAGACCGGGTCGAGAAAATTAGACAAGCCGGCCACCCGATCATTACGATTTCCCTTAACGATCTTTACGACCTGGGCGCAGAGTTCTTCCGATGGGGTCTGGCCACCTCGATTGCTTGTTCGATCCTCGGAGTAAACGCCTTTGACCAACCGGACGTGCAGGATAATAAAGACCGGACCATCCAGAAAATTCAAGAAATCCAACAAACCGGTTCATTGTTTGAAGGGGATTCAATCTGGGAAAATGCACAGGCCAAGATTTTCGGGAAGCCTTTTTCAGGTCTTGAGGAGGCTAGAACCCTTACGGACGCGATCCGTTGTTTTCTAAGATTGGCATCGCAAGGAGATTATATTGCCATTAATGCTTACTTGCCCCGCAATGAAGATACTACCAGGCAACTACAGTCCTTCCGGCTGGCGGTCGTGGCAGCGACCCAAAATGCGACAACGCTGGGTTTTGGTCCACGATTTCTTCACTCAACAGGGCAATTGCACAAAGGCGGGGCAAATAATGGCATTTTCATCCAGATCACCAGGGATGCATCAATTGACCTGCCGATCCCAGGACAAGGGATTACATTCGCCCAGTTGGAGCGAGCCCAGGCTCTGGGTGATCTAGAAGCGCTGCAGGCTCGTGACCGTCGAGTAATTCGGATTCACCTCAAAGGACAAGAAGCGTTAGTGACAGACTTCTAGCGTTTTTTTCTGGAGAAAGCCCATCCCAGCGCAAGTATGCCTGCAAGCACCAACCAGGGTCGTGAAGCCAACCAAAGGAATCCTCTCGTGATTTCTCGATAACGATCGATTCGCAAAGAAGCCTCTCGAGGAACGATAATTTCCTGATCCCAGTCGAAACTGAGTAAATGAGACAGGAAGTTTTGAGAAACACAACCTTCAAGACTGAAGATGTATATATTGTCGCTTAATTGGCGAGCCAGCAATAGATCTCGTGCAAATTCTTCCCAGCTTAAGGGAGGCACATCAATGACACCTTCAAGTTCAACCCCGCCCCCCGTACTGCCCACCCCGATGCCCTGAGCGTCTTTCCCGTAACTCCACAACATACCTGGTCCGATCTGTCGTAGAAAACTTGAGTAAAGCATTA
>CAZCBJ010000070.1:0-17303 GCA_964496705.1 uncultured Anaerolineaceae bacterium
TGCGGGCGGGGGGTGACGGCATTGGGGGCGATGAAAATGCGGGATTCTGGGAAGCCCATTTTCGCATAGTCTTCAAAGCCTTGCCTGGAGTAGGTCAGCATGGCGTCAAAATGGCTGAGGAAGTTTTTTCGCCAGGCAAGGCGCAGGCCGTTGACGGCTGCACCTCCCAACCCCCAGCCGATGACCTTGCGACCGCGGCGGTGCATCCATGCCGCGGCGGCGGGGCTGCGCAAGTAGCGCGGATTGGCTTCCAGGATTAATACCTCCGGCTGCCAGCCCTCCAACCAGCGCAGCAGTCCAGTCTGCCAGCAAAGGTAAGCGCGGCCGGCGAAAATGTGGACGTTTTTAGCCGAAACCAGCCGGGCGTGCTGCAGGCTTTTGCATGGCTCAATGGATTCGGAAGGACGCGGCTGACCGGCGAAAACCGCCAGCCCATTGGCGCAGACTGCCCCCAGCGCATCGAAAAAGGGCGCCCGGTATCCGGCCAGGACGCGCTGCTGCAATCCCAGTCGGACAGCGATCTGATTCACAGCACCAACCTGATGCGCGAGCCGCCGTGCGCTTTTTCCACTTCAATGCGCGTCGGAAAGGCGTCCTTCAATTCCTCCAGGTGGGTGATGACGATGATGTGCGCGAAATCGGGCTTGACCAGATTGATCGCCTCAATCAAGCGCTGGCGGCCTTCGCTGTCCTGGCTGCCAAAGCCTTCATCAATTACCAGGGTCTGCAAACGGGCGCCGGAGCGTTGCGCGAGGACGCGCGACAGCGCCAGCCGGATGGCGAAATTGATGCGGAAGGCTTCACCTCCGGAATACAATTCGTATTCACGCGATCCGGCGGCGTCGCTGATCAGGATGTCGAGCGTCTCTTTCTTGTCTTCGCGGTGCTTGTCCTTGAAATCGCGCTGGGTTTTGAATGAGACCGACATGCCCCCGTCAGACAACCGGTCGAGGATGTCATTGGCCTGGGTTTCGATTTCCGGCAGCGCCTGCTCGATCAGCAGCGCGGGGACGCCGTCCTTGCCAAAGGCGCGTTCGAGGGTTTTGAATTGCCCAATACGCTGCTGGATTACAGCGCGTTTTGCGTTGAGATCCTTTTCACGTTTTCTCAACGCCTTGAGCACCTCCACCTTCTGGGCGGCGCCGCCCACCTCGGCGCGCAGGCGGTTTTCGCGTTCCTGCAAAGCAAATTTTTCGTTTTCAGCCTGGACGAGATCCGGAGCGCCAGCGGCGTCGCGCTCGTATTTATCCCGCGCCTGGCGCAGCTCGCGGGTCTGCTTTTCCAGCTCGCTCTGCCCGGTGGCAATTTCCTGTTCCAGACTGGCAATTTCGCGCTTCAAGGGTTCAAGACGGGCGCGGGCGGTTTCCAGCTCGCGCAGCCGGCTCTCGCTGGCGCGCAGGGATTGCTCTTCGCGGCGCACTTGGTCGTGTGCGGCGGCATCGTAGCCAAGCTCCTTGAGGGCGACATCCATGCTGGCCAGTTCATCGCGGGCTTCCAGCGCGAATTGCCCGTTTTCCAGCAGGCCATCGGCTTCCTGCAAACGCAGCGCGCCCCCGCCAGCCCAGGCTTCGGACTGGGTTTTGATCTGATCCAGGCGGACGGCAAGCTGATCGGCTTCGCGCTGGCGTGCGCGGTGTTGTTCATCCAGCACCTGAAGCGCAGTCAATTCGGTGTCGAGCTGGGTTTTGTTCTCGTCGCCGCTGCGCAGCAGCTCCTGGTTGGCGCGGTAGCGGTCGCCCATCTCCTTGCCTTGCTGACCGAGCTCATCCACCAGCCGCTCGCGGTCTTCCGCGGACAACGGCTGCCCGCACAGCGGGCAGTTGGCGCCTTCGGCGGCTTTGAGTTGCTCAATGCGCTCCTTGAGTTCCTTCATCTCATTTTTCAGCCGCTCATTTTCCGCCCGGGCTGATGCGCGATCTTCCTGTGCAGTGCGGATGCGCTCTTCCAGGCTGGCGCGCTGTTCCAGGCGGGAGCCCATTTCAGCCAATTGGGATTGAAGAACGGCGAGTTGGTCAGCCAGCCCGGGCATCAGGGATTGGTCGCGGGCGATCTCGGACTGCCGGGCGCTCAACCCGCGGATTTCTTGTTCCAGGCGCGCCTTTTCAGCCTGAATGGCGGAAAGCGGTTCAGCGCGCTGTTGTTCTTGCTGGCGAAAACTGGCGGCAACCGCGTCCCAGCTCTCCAGCTCAGTGCGCACCTGCTGCCAGCGTTGATAGGCTGCCTCCACCTCGGCTGCCTGAGCCAGCTCAGCGGTGTACGCGGTCAGTTCGGTCTGGCGTTGATTGCGCTGGCTTTCAAGGTTTTCCAGCCGCTGCTGCAGCGCGCTCTCCTGACTGGCGAGGAGGTCCACCAGGCGGCGCTGCTGTTCCAGCGTGGCGGCCAGGCGGCGCAAGTTTACGAGCAATTCCTCTTTAGCCTGGCGCAGCGCGGTCATCTGGGTCAGTTCCTCCTCCAATTGCTTCAAGCGCTCGCGCCGCGCGTCGCCTTCGTTCAATTCGGCGGTGATTTCCACGAGCTGTCCGTCCAGATGGCGCAGTTCCTCTTCATGCGAACGCCGTGATTGAGCCGCCCGCGCCTGATAGGTTTCCCAGATTTCCAATCCCAGGATGCTGCTCAGAATGCGCTTGCGGTCAGCCGGGCGCTGCTGGGCGAACTGATCGGCGCGGCCTTGCAGGAAGAAGGACGCGTTGGTGAAGACATCGTAATCCATGCGCAGGGTCTGGACGATGCGCTGCTCGGTCTCGCGCAGGCTGTGTTCGGTGAGCGCTTTCCAATTGCCGTCCTCTGTCTGCACATGAAATTCGAGGATGGTGGCTTTTTCGCGCGGCTTGGTGCGCTGAATGCGGTAGAGCTGGTTTTCGTAATAGAACTCAAACTCCACCTCTGCAGCGGTCACATCTTTGTGGTTGTTAATGATGGTGTCGTCGCGCCGGCGCGCCTGACCGAACAAAGCCCAGGTGACGGCATCCAGCAGCGAAGATTTCCCTGCGCCGTTGGCGCCAGAGATGCAGGCAAGCTCGAACTGGCTGAAATCCAGCTCGGTTGGCTCGCGGTAGGAGAGAAATCCTGAAAGGCGGAGGCGGGAAGGGATCATGGCATTGAAAATCAGAGGTCAGGCGCGTGGATGATTTCATCGGCCAGCTTTTGCAGGGGCTGGCGTTCCTCAGACGGCGTGTCCAAACTTTTCCAGTACAAATCGAGCAGCTCCAGATGGGACAGGCTGCTGATGGTTGCATCGCCGGGCAGGCGCAGCCGCGCCTCGAGTTGTGGGCGGCGGATGAGGTGGAATTCACAGGCCAGCTCTGCGTACCGGCGCAGGGCTGGTTCGTCAATCAGCGAGTCCCAGGCGCGCGGGTATTCCAGCACCAGGCGCAGGATGGCATCCTGGATTTGGGAGCGGGGCGGCAGGGCGGATTGAATTTGATCCATCACATCCTGGCTGGAGGAGAGAATCAGGAAACGGTCAATGAACTTGCGGCCGTCCAGCTTGCGGCGTTCATAGGTGGTGCAGCCTTTGGACACGCGAGCGATGACGAAGGATTTCTCATCTCCAGCTTCGCCGAAATCGACCCGTTCGATGGAGCCGGGATAGACCACCGGCGGGTGGGCATTTTCGTTGAGATCCTGGGCTTTGTGGATGTGTCCGAGGGCGACATAATCCAGGCGCACATCTCTGACCAGTGAGCCGGGCAGGACAACATCCCCACCCAGCATCACCGAGCGCTCTCCGCCGTACAGGGCCCCCTGCACGGACGCGTGCGCGGTGAGGAGCGTGGGCAGGTCAGGGTCGGCGTTTTCCAGCCAGAGCTGAACCAGCGCGGTGAGGCGCTGTTCGATCTCAGCGTACATTTCCTGCGGTTTTTGGGCGGAGAGCTGCATGGCAGCCATCAGGCCAGAACGGGTGACCCAGGGCAAGGCCAGCACCTGCAGCGGCAGCCCTTCCAGATCGTCCGGGCCGAGGAAACAGGGTTTGCCAATCACCTGGACATGCGGTACCTGCAATGTGTCGAATTCCTGCAGCGCATGGGCGCGACCGGCGGCGGGTGAGAGATCGTGATTGCCGACCAGCAGCAGGGTGCGGATGCCAGCCTGGGAGAGGCGCATGACACGCCGCCCCCATTCGCGTTGGTAGGTGGGAGCAGGCGAGCGGTCTTTGTAGGCATCGCCGGCGAACAGCACCAGGTCGACCCGTTCCTGGATGGCCGTGTCCACGATGCAGTCCAATGCCTTGAGAAAATCGAGGACGCGCACCGGCAGGTTGGTTTCGGCATCGTGGCGGCCGTGGGCGGCGATGTCAATGTGGGCGTCAGAAAAGTGCAGGATGGTGGGCATGCGTCAAGGTTCCATGCCCAGGCTTTTCAGCCCGTTGATGGCGGGGGAGAAGCCGGGATGATATTTGATGGCGGTGCGAAAATCGTTCACCGCGCCTTCGATGTCGTTCACCTGGATGCGCGCCATCCCCCGCCAGTAGAAAGACTCTTCGATGTATGGTTTTTCGACCACCTCGATGGTGGTGTTGGCCAGTGCGATCACATCCCGGTAGCGGTTGGTATAGTAATAGGCGAAGTACGGGCCGGTCTGGTACCACATCATGCGCCAGGGACGCTTATCCTCGGGCAGATTGGGGTAGAGGGAGAAAGCCTGGTCGTAGGCTGCCGCCGCGCCGGCGTAATCTTGCAGGTTGAGCAGGCTGGTGCCGCGGTTAAACCAGGCGAAGTATTGGTCAATTCCCTGCAACTGAAAGATCTCATTGGAAGCTGTCTGGGCGGCAATTTGCAGCGCGGTATTTTCATCGGAATAATCTCCCAGGGCAGCCAAGACCATCAACTCTTTTTCCTGCGGGTAAATGACAATGAACACATAATTGAAAGCGCGCCATTCGGAGAGAATGGTATCGTAAGGGATGATGTAATCGGCTTTGAAGTAGGAATCCTGGACGGTGAATTCGCGCGTGGCATCGTTGTAACCGGTGATCACGTTGTAATGCCCCATCCAACTCAGCCTGCCGGTGGACGTCTCGTGGATATAAGTGCCTTTTTCGATCAACACGGCAAAACCATTGGCGATCAAATTGCGCACGATATCGAGCGTCCCGCCGTAGCGCAGCACAACGCCGTAATTGGTGTTCTGGCGCACATAATCGGCCAGCTCGTAAGCCATCACGTTCTTATCCTCTGAGAACGGCTTGACCACCCGCCCGACATCTTCGCGCGTGCCCGGCCAGCCCCAGTAACTGAGCGCCATGGCCAGGTTGGTGGGTGCGCAGTAGTTCCAGGCGCTGTGCTGATCCATGTAACGCACACCCTCGAGCATGGTGTAGCCCGGCAGGGGGGTGGCGGTGGAGCGCGGGGTGGGGCTGCTGGCCAGGGGTTCGAGGGTGGGCGTGGGGGTTTCAGTGGGCTGCGGGGTGGGCGTCCAGGCGGCGACGGTCATGGCGACGGCGGTGGAAATCTCACCGTCGGGATTGGCCTGGGGGACAAACACGGCTTTTTCCGGCGGTTTGAGCGCATACCAGACGCGGGTGCGCAGCTCACCGAAATGGAACACCAGCCGCTCGCGCACTGGCGGAATGGCAAAAGCCGCGGCGATCAACACGACCACGATGAAGGCGGTGATGTAAAAGACTTTCCTGATTTTTGACATGAGGTGATTATATCAAAAACAGGTTGTCAGGCTTCAGCGGGATTGCAGCGCGCGCAGTTCTCTGCCCAATCGTTGAATTTCATCCAGTGTGTTGTAATGCACCGCGCCGATCCTCACCAAGCCGCCCTGCTCCTCCAGGCCCAGGCGCTGGGTGACCGCCAGCGCATAGAAGTTGCCGTCCCAGGCGCTGATGCCGGCTTGGTCGAGGCGCTCGGCCGCCTGGCGCGGCGTCCAGCCCTGCAGGGTGAAGGAAAAGGTCGGAACGCGCTGCTCGAGCGAGCGCGGATCAGCGATGCCGTAAAGCTTCAATCCAGGCACCTCCAGGAACACATCCAGGAAGGCGCGGTTGATCTCTGCTTCATACGAGCGGATGGCCGACATGGCCTGTTTGTAGCGCAGGCGGCGGCCGGAATAGTCCCCGGCATATAACTCCAGATGCTCTGCGCCAAATTGTTTGGACAGCCACTCCAGGTATTCCAGCGCGCCGAGCAGACCAGCGATGTTCTCAAACACGCCGGTGCCGGTTTCGAACTTGCCGGGTGGGTCGGTCGGAGCCGGGCGAACGCGGTAAGCGCGCAATTGTTCGAGCAGGTCGCGGCGTCCGTACAGGATGCCCAGGTGCGGTCCGAAAAATTTGTACGCCGAGCAAACCAGGAAATCGCAACCCAGTCGCTGGACATCGATGGGGCCGTGGGGCGCATATTGCACTGCGTCAATGTACACCAGCGCACCGGCTTCGTGTGCCAGACGGGTCAATTTCTCGACCGGGTTGACTGTGCCAACCGCGTTGGAAGCGTAGCCGAAGGCAACCAGGCGCGGCTTTTCTTCGAGGGCTTTCTGAAAATCAACCAGATCGAGCGTGCAGTCGACCGGGTCAAAGTCCACCCAGCGGATGCGGCAGCCGCGGTCTTCAGCGACGCGCAGCCAGGGAGAGATGTTGGCATCGTGGTCCAGGCGGGTGAGCACCAGCGTATCTCCGGGCTGAAAGGTTAGCGCCAGCGCGCGGGAGATGGCAAAGGTCAGCGTGGTCATGTTGGGGCCAAAAACGATCTCTTCGTTGCTGGCAGCATTGAGAAAATCGGCCATCGCCGCGCGGGCGGCATCGATCAGCGCGTCGGAGCGGCGGCTGGCGGCGAAGGCGCCGCCGTGGTTGGCATTGCAATCCACCAGATACTGGCGGATGCGTTTCAGGCTGCGCGTGGTGATTTGTGTGCCGCCGGGGTTGTCAAAATACACCACCGGCTTGCGCAGCGCAGGGAATTGTGCGCGGATGCGTTCGATATCCAGCGGCATCGCGGATTAAAATCCCAGGTCGTCTTGCTGATCGTCTGCGCTGGAGGGCATTTCGGTTTCTTCCGGCCTGCGGCGCACCCACAGCAGCAGCACCTGACCATCCGAGGTGTCCATCGAGCGGGCAGCGACGATGGGCACTTGCTGTTCCAGGCCCAGGTCGTTGCGGTAGAGCAGAAACATGCTGCCCTTTTTATTCCAGGAGCGGTAACAGCGCTCAACCAGCGCAGGACCGTTGAATGTGCGCAGGCGGGTGATGGCCAGGTCGTACAGGTTGGGGCTTTCGTTGAGGCTGAGCACCCAGCCGTCTTCGACGGATTCAAAAACGGGCGGCGGTCCTTCGATGATGGTAATTTTGTCGTCCATGCGATTAATTATATTCCTTCTATGTCCAAACGGTAGCCAAGACCGCGGATGGTTTTTAGATAACGCGGATGACGCGGATCATCCTCAAGAGCGATTCTCAGCCAACTGATGTGCACATCCAGGGTGCGGGTATCAGCGGTGTAATTGGTGTCCCAGACTTTGCGAAAAAGCTCGTTGCGCTCAATAACTTCACCGGGGTGTTCCATGAAAAATTTGAGCAGCACCACCAGGCGGGGGGTAAGCGGGGCCTGACGTTCGCCGCAGCGCACCAGATGTTGGTCGGTGTCAAGCTGCAGCGGGCCTACCCGCAGGATCATTTTTTGATCCACCGGCAAATATGGGCGGATGCGGTTGAGCAATTTTTGCAGGGTGAATGGGCGAACCAGGGCGCTGTCGGCGTTAATCTTCTGACTGGGCGGGATGGCTTCTGCGACAATCAGAATTAAAGGGACGCTTGGAGCGGTTTCGCGCAGGCTCTGGCAGATGCGCCGGCCGTTGGAATGCAAAGAAGCGGCATCCACCAGGATGATGTGCGGCTTGAACTGCGCCAGTTCGCCAAGCGCTGCTTTTCCACTGGGCACCGAGGCAACCTGAAAATCCTTCTTCTCCAGTCCCGGAGTGAAGGAGGGGTGCTCAGATCGTTTGCCTTCGATAAGTAAAATTTTTGCTTTCATCCAGGTGCCCATGATAGAGGCGAGTCAGTGATCCAGTTCAGATGCCAAGAGTTTGCCCCAAAACCATGATACTTCGCTGGTGATCAGGGAAAATTAAATTGCACATCCCCCTGGCGCTTCCCTGTTTTCAATCTATGTTGATGCGGATCATTTCTGGCGTCAGAGCTTTCCAGAGGGTGTCAAGTATTATAACCCAGACTTAAAGAAAAGTGGCGTTTTTGTTAAGAATCCAAATGTTAATAAAAGCATGACGCCCGGTTGCATCCTGATTGGGGGCGTGTTAGAATAGGACAGGCAGCCACGCCTCGCTCGAGCGGTTGGCGGCAATTGACTGCAATCCTGGGGAATGGCAAGCCGCGCGGAGGATCCTTATGAGTAGAATGGTTGAAGTTGTGATTGACAGCGTTCGGGTAAGCCTGACCAACCAGCAACGGATTGTGGTGCTGCGCGAAAAGGATACCGAACGCTATCTGCCCATCTGGATTGGGCCGTATGAGGCCGAATCGATCACCATCGCACTGCAAGAAATTGAGGTTGTCCGCCCACACACCCATGATTTGATGAAAAATCTGCTGTTCACCTTGAACGCCCGACTGGTGCGCATCGAGATCACCACCCTGCGCGATGATGTGTATTTCGGCAATCTGGTGCTGGATTTCGAAGGCAGAACCGTGAATGTTGACACGCGGCCCTCGGATGCGCTGGGGCTGGCGGTGCGCTGCCATGTGCCCGTGCTGGTTTCGCTGGAGGTGATGGAAGCAGCCGGGGTGGTTCCCGAGGAGGACATCCAGGAACAGCCGGCTTCCGTGCAGGAGGAGACTTCGCCGGAGATGGAAAGCGGCGAAGGGGAAGACCGCCTTTCGGTGTTCGAGGATTTTCTATCCAATCTTGAATTTGATGAACCATCCGGAGAGGACAACGCGGAAGACAAACCGGATGATGAAGACACCGATCCGGATCCCCAGTAAGATCGGACCGCTCAAGCCACAATTCGTTTTCCCTATTTTCAGGTTGATGAAGTTATGAGTGACATCCCTCCTCCTCCCATGGATGATATCGAAAGCTCAGCAGTACAGGCCCAGCCTCACAGCCGGCAGGCGGAGGAGGCCGTGCTGGGGGCGGTGTTGATCAATTCTGAGGCGTATTTTGACGTCGCCTCATTTCTAACCGCGGATGATTTTTATATTATTCGCAACCGTTGGATTTGGGAGGCTTTCAACCGCCTGCATGAGCGCCGAGTGCCGTTTGACTTTTTAACCATTTGCGAGGAGATGGAGCAGCACGGGCATTTGGCAGAAGCGGGTGGAGCGGCATACCTGATGTCGCTCATCCAGCAAACGCCCACCTCGCTGCATGCCGAGGCTTACGGGCGAATCATCGAGGAAAACTCGATCCGCCGGCGCATGCTGGTCTCGGCCAATGAGCTGGCGCACCTGGCGCTGGACTCATCCACCACCGTCGAAACGGTGCTGGACGAGGCGGAGAAATCGGTGTTCAGCATCAGTGAGCGGCGGGTGCGCAACGACTTGCAGCCGATCCAGGCGGTGTTGAGTGAGGTGTACGACCGGGTGGACCAGTTATCCCAGCGCAGCGAGGATATCTACGGTGTGCCGACCGGACTGGTGGATCTCGATCATCTGCTGGGGGGCCTGCAGAAATCGGACCTGTTGATCGTCGCCGGGCGTCCGGGCATGGGCAAGACCGGTTTTCTGTTGAGTGTGGCGCGCAACGCGGCACAGAAATACAAAAAGCACGTGGCTTTCTTTTCTCTGGAAATGTCCAACGAACAACTGGTGCAGAGACTGATCGCACAGGAAACCGGAATCGACACCCAGCGCCTGCGCACCGGAAAGCTGAACGAGGATGAATGGCCGCTGTTCACCCACGCCATTGAGGTGCTTTCAGATACGCACATTTTTCTGGATGACACCCCCGCACTCACCCCGCTGCAATTGCGCACCAAGTGCCGACGCCTGCACCTGGAATATCACCTGGATCTGGTGCTGGTGGATTATTTGCAACTGATGTCCGGCGACACGCGCACCGACAACCGCGTGCAGGAGGTGTCGTACATTTCGCGCAATCTGAAGGTGCTGGCGCGCGAACTGGAGGTGCCGGTGCTCACCGCCGCGCAGCTATCGCGCGCGGTGGAACAGCGCGCTGACAAGCGGCCGATGCTCTCGGACTTGCGCGAATCGGGCAGCCTGGAGCAGGACTCGGACATCGTCATGTTCATTCACCGCCCCGACGCCCTGGAACGCGAAAGCCCGCGCGCCAACCTGGCTGAGATCATCATTGCCAAGCACCGCAACGGTCCCACTCATCCGGGCATTGAGCTGGTGTTCCTGAACAATCTGGCGCGCTTTGACAACGCTGCGCTTGCTCCGGCGCGGAGGTGAAGCCATGCGACAATTCAACGGCTTTCCCAGCGGCAGGGTGCATTTGACCCGCATCCCGGAGACATTTTTCCGCGAGTTGCTGCCCATGCTGGATGATCTGGCGGAGATGAAGGTCACGCTGTACACCTTGTGGTTCCTGGATAAACAGGAAGGCAACGTGAGGTTCATCCGCATGCGCGATTTCCTGCGCGACCAGCCTTTCATGTACAGCCTGGCGCCGTCCTTTGAGGCAGCACAGGTGGCGTTATCTGCGGGGCTGGAAAAGGCGGTGCAGCGCGGTATACTGCTCACCGTCCGGCTGGACGGCGATCCAGCGCTTAATACACTCTTTTTCCTGAATTCACCGCGCGGACGCGCAGCGCTGGAGGCGCTGCACAACGGTGATTGGACGCCTGACGAACAGACCAGCCTGGACGTGCGCCTGACCCTGGAGCGGCCGACCATATTCCAGATCTATGAGCAGAACATCGGCCCGCTGACTCCGATGCTGGCCGAAACGCTGCAGGAAGCTGAGCGGGAGTACCCGGTGGAGTGGATTGAGGAGGCGATGCGCGAGGCTGTGACCCAAAACAAGCGCAGCTGGCGCTATGTGCAGGCGATACTGCGCAACTGGAAGGATAGAGGCAGGCATGGAACCGATCAACAAGCATCTGAAGAAAATCGCCGCCGACGCGGCCAGGGCGAATATGCCGACTTCATCGAGCACTGAGAGCGACCCGCTGGACGGCGGAGAGATCTGCCCGGTGTGCCAGGGGGTGGGGTTTGTGCGCCAGGAGTTGCCGCTCGACCATCCGGATTTTGGCCGTCTGCAGGTGTGCGTTTGCCAGCAGCAGGCTGTGTTGCAGCTCAACCAGCAGCGCCTGTTTAGGCTCAGCAACTTGGACGCGCTGGCCGGGATGACCTTTGAAACCTTCAATCCAATGGGGCGGGTGGGACTGGCTGACAATCAGGCCAATTCACTCAAATACGCTTTCAACCAGGCGCGCCAGTTCGCCCAGTCGCTGCAGGGTTGGCTGTTCCTGCTGGGCGGCTACGGCTGCGGAAAGACGCACCTGGCGGCGGCGGTGGCTAATTTCGTGGTGCGTCTGGGGGTGCCAACCCTGTTCCTGACTGTGCCTGATCTGCTCGATTGGCTGCGCTTCGCCTATGACAGCACCGGAATGCCTTTCGAGGCGCGTTTCGAAGAGATCCGCAACGTGCGCCTGCTGGTGCTGGACGATCTGGGCACGCAGAATGCCACCGGCTGGGCGCAGGAAAAGCTTTACCAGATCGTCAACCACCGCTACATGCACCGCCTGCCCACCATTATTACCACCAATATCGATCTGGATGACCTGGACGGGCGCGTTCGTTCGCGCCTGCAAGACCCCGATCTGGTGACCAGCGTGCGCATTCTGGCACCGGACTACCGCTCACCGGTAACGGATACCAGCCATCCGCCGCTGTCTTCGTTGTATTTGCACAGCGCGCGCACCTTTGGCAGCTTTTCGATGCGCGAGGCAGACCATTTAACCTCTGAGCAGCAGCGGAATGTTGACAAGGCCTACCAGTTGGCGCACAATTTTGCTGAAAAACCGCGCGGCTGGCTGGTGTTCATGGGCGATTACGGGGTGGGGAAAACCCATCTGGCGGCAGCCATCGGTAATTATCGGTTTGCGCTGGGTGAGCCGCCCATGTTTGTGGTGGTGCCGGATTTGCTTGACCATCTGCGCTCCACCTTCAGTCCGAGCAGCAACATTTCTTATGATGATCTGTTCGAGCAGGTGTTAACCTGCAGCCTGTTGATTCTGGATGACCTGGGCACTCAGTCGGCCACACCCTGGGCCAAGGAAAAGCTTTACCAGATCTTCAATTACCGCTACAACGCCGAGCTGCCCACCGTCATCACCACCTCGTATGACCTGGGCGAGATTGACCCGCGCATCCGCAGCCGCATGCTGGACGCGCGGATGTGTAAAATTTTCGAGCTTCGGCTGCCTTCCTACCGCGGCGCCCCGGCTGCGGAGCCAACCCGTCGGGCGCGGCGGTCAACGGGTGAAGCGCGAAAACCTTGACGCTTTGCGCGGGTGCGCGTACAATCCAGTCACAATTGAATAATGCTCTCTGGGTGCCTTGATCCCCGGATGGAAAGGCTCAAAGGCGAAACCGGTGCAAGTCCGGTACTGTCCCGCAACTGTAAGACCAGATGACTGGCCAAGTCAGGTCGCCCGCCCGGATAGCGGACTCCAACTCTCGCGGAAAGGAGGTGGAAGCACCGGGTTCTCAGATTTCGTTGTTTCCCAGCCTCCCTGTCCCACGACAGGGATTTTTATTTACGGCGCGGCTGGCGCCAATCTGTCCAGATAAGTCGCAAAACTAGTACACTCATTTTTGGAGATTTCTGATGAAACGTTACTTGTCACTGATAGTCTTGATGCTGCTCGTCAGCATTTTCTTCGCGGCTTGTGCTCCCCAGGTGGGCAGCCCCGTGGTGGGTCAAGAGAAAACGGACACCACTGCCATCCCAACCCCAGCCGAGCCGACCACTGCCCCCATCGTCCTCACCGATGGCCTGCAGCGTCCGGTGACGCTGGATCAGCCTGCGTTGCGCATTGTGTCGCTGGCCTCGTCCAATACTGAAATCCTGTTCGCGATCGGCGCTGGCGATCAGGTGGTGGGACGGGATGACTTTTCGGATTTCCCGGCTGAGGTCAAGGACCTGCCCAGTGTGGGCGGATCGATGGGCAACTACAACCTGGAAGCCATCACCAGCCTGCAGCCTGACCTGGTGCTGGTGGCGGGGATCAACACCCCCGAGCAGGTGAAGGCGCTGGAAGAGCTTAATATCAAAGTGTTTTACCTGGGGAATCCCACAGATTTGCAAGAAATGGTTGAGAATTTACGGATTGTGGGACAGTTAACCGGGCATGAGCGCGAGGCCCTGGCGCTAGCCGATAGCCTGCAGGCGCGGGTCAAAGCAGTCGAAGACAAGCTGGTTGGCGTCGAGTTCCGACCCAAAGTGTTCTATGAATTGGATGCTTCGATGGACCCGTCCAAGCCGTGGACGGCTGGCGCCGGCACTTTCGTGGACACGATCATAAAAATGGCTGGCGGCGAGAATGTCGCCGCAGGGATGAGCGAGGCCTGGGCACAGATCAGCCAGGAAGAGCTGCTGGTGGCTGATCCGGCCATTATCCTGCTGGGGGATGCCGCCTATGGCACCACGCCTGATTCGGTGGCACAGCGTCCCGGATGGGATGTGATGCGGGCAGTCAAAGAAAACAAAATTTTTGCTTTTGATGACAACCTGGTCTCACGCCCCGGTCCGCGCCTGGTGGACGGCCTGGAAACCATGGCGAAAATTCTGCACCCCGAATTGTTTGAGTAGGCTTCTAAAATAATCTGGAATGAATAAACCTGCCCGCCCCTACCTGGTGACCGCGTTGTTACTTTGCGCTGCGCTGCTGCTCAGCGTGGGGGTGGGCAGCGTTTTCATCCCGCCCCGCGATTTGCTGCAATTGGTCTGGTTGAAAATCAGCGGTCAGGCGCTGCCGGCAGATTCATCCACGCTGGCGACCATCCTGTTTGAGCTGCGCCTGCCGCGCACCCTGCTGGTGGCGATGACCGGCGCGGCGCTGGCAGGCAGCGGTGCGGCTTATCAGGGATTGTTTCGCAACCCGCTGGCTGATCCCTACCTGATTGGGGTGGCGTCGGGAGCCGGACTGGGGGCGGTGCTGGCGATGAGCTTTCGCTGGCCCTACACCTTCGCCGGGTTGGGCGCGATTCCGCTGGCCGCCTTCGCCGGAGCCATCTTGACCGTCTTTGTGGCTTACGAGCTGGCGCGGGTGGGCCGCACGCTGCCCGTTACCAACCTGATTCTGGCCGGCGTGGCAGTCAGCGCCTTCGCCTCGGCCCTGACCTCCTTCCTGATGATTCACGCCACCGGTGAGCTGCGCCGGGCGGTGGTCTGGCTGCTGGGCGGTTCGACGATGAGCGGCTGGCAGCCGGTGGCGGCGATGGTGCCGTATGCGCTGCTGGGGATGGGTGTGCTGCTGACCATGGGACATGCGCTAAACGTGCTGCAGTTTGGCGATGAACAGGCGCAACAGATGGGCTTGCCGGTGCAGCGGGTGCGTCTGATCATCATCATCACCGCCACGCTGACCTCGGCGGCAGCGGTCTCATTTTCTGGTGTGATCGGCTTCATCGGCCTGATCGTCCCCCACCTGATGCGCCTGCGCGCGAGCAGCGATTACCGCCACCTGCTGCCGTTATCCATCCTCGGCGGGGCGGGAAGCCTGCTGCTGACCGACATCCTGGCGCGGGTGGTGATGGCGCCGCAAGAGTTGCCGGTGGGAATCATCACCGCTCTGGTGGGTGCGCCATTTTTCCTTTGGGTGCTGCGCCGCGCCAAGCGCCAGCATCTGTGGTGAGATTATGCTCAATATTCGCTCCCTTTCGGCGGCTTACGGTGAACGGCAGGTGCTGCACGAACTGACCCTGGAATTGCCTTCTGGGCAGGTGCTGGCGGTGATCGGACCCAACGGAGCGGGCAAATCCACCCTGATCCGCGTTCTGTCGGGGGTGCTCCCGCCGCGTTCAGGCGAGATACTGGTGGATGGAAGGGATGTGCGGCGCATGACCGCTCAGCAGCGGGCGCGCATGATGGCGGTGGTGCCGCAGGCGGTGCAGCTTCCGCCGGCGTTCAGCGGCGGGGAGATGGTGCTGATGGGCCGTACGCCGCATCTCAACTGGCTCGGGCAAACCTCCGACCACGATGAACAGATTGTGCGCCAGTCGATGGAGCGCACCGACACACTGGAATTGGCGGAACGGCGGGTGGGCGAGCTGTCGGGCGGCGAGCAGCAGCGTCTGCTGCTGGCGCGCGCGCTGGCTCAGGACGCGCCGGTGCTGTTGATGGATGAGCCAACAGCCCACCTGGACCTGCAATACCAGGTCAGTTTGCTCTCGCTCATCCAGGAACTGGCCCGCCGCGATCAGTTGGCGGTGCTGCTGGTGTTGCACGATCTCAATTTGGCGGCGCGCTACGCCGACCGGATTGCACTGCTGGTGAAGGGCGAGTTGCGCGCGCTGGGCAACCCTAAGGAAGTGCTGCAAGCTGACCTGCTCAGCCAGGCGTATCATACGCCGCTCAAAGTGCTCTCGGGAGTGGATGGAGAAGCGCTGGTGGTGCTGCCGAAGTAAGCGCCAATTGAGGGAAAAAAGGTCACAAGGAAGTGGGGTGCCTAAATTCTTGTTACCTGTGAGGCTGAAACGGTATAATATCTGTATCTCACCCCATGAAATGAGGGCTTGATGCAAGTCAACCTTTTCGCCACCTTTCGATTACACGCCGGAGTGAAATCCTTCAATCTGGATTTGCCCGCCAACGCCTCGGTGCGCCAGGCAGTGCTGGAAATCATTCTGCGCTACCCGGTGCTGCAAAAGGACTGGCTCGATCAGGGCGGAGATTTGCATGCACATGTGCACATCTTCGTGGATGGAAATGATGTGAACACACTGCCGGAGGGCATGGATACGCGGTTGAAATCGAATTCGGTGCTGGATTTCTTCCCGCCGGTAGCCGGAGGATAAGCGCATGCAATCGTGTTTTGTGGCAGTTGACGGATTACGCATCCATTACTGGCAGGCTGGAACGCAAGGCAGCCCCGTGCTGCTGTTGCACGGCGGCGGCACCGATTCGGCGCGCCTTTCCTGGGAACCGATGCTCACCGCGCTGGCCGCCAACCACCGCGTTTTTGCCCCGGACATGCCCGGCTACGGGGAAAGCCAGTTCAATTCAACCGCTGCTTGCACGCTGGCCGATTACCCCGGCTTCGTGGCACACTTCATGGATGCGCTGGGATTGGAGCGGGCCAGCCTGGGCGGTATTTCGATGGGTGGAGGCATCAGCCTGGGACTATGTCTGACCTACCCGCAGCGGGTGGACAGATTGGTGTTGATCAACAGTTATGGACTGCAGGACAAGGCTCCTTATGCCTTTCTTTCTTACCTGATGGTGCAGATGCCGTGGTTGATCCGTTGGAGCTATGCCAGCATGCGCTCCAGCCGTTGGATGGCGCGCTGGGCGTTGCGCAGTATATTCTATTCCGCGCAGGCGATGGGCGAGGACCTGGTCGATCAAGTTTTTGAGGCGATCAAACATCCGCTGGCCGGCGAAGTGTTCCACCGTTTCCAGAGCAGCGAGCTGCTGCCTTCGCGCTTGCGCACGGTGTACATGCCCCGGTTGGGTGAAATCCAGCAACCAGTCCTGTTGATCCACGGTCAAAATGACACGCTGGTGCCGGTGCGTTATGCCCGCATGGCGCATGAGCGGCTGCCGGACTCTAGGCTGGAGGTCATCCCACAGTGCGGACACTGGGCGCAGCGCGAGAAGCCGGAGCTGGTCAACCGCCTGGTGACCGATTTTCTGGGTGGATCAGGTGGCTGACCAGGTTTAACTGGTCGGGACAATCCACATCCAATCCCAGGCGCTCAGAGTAGATGATGAAGCGTTTGGCGCCGGCTTGCCGCGCGGCTTCCTGGTGTTTCTGGAAGGAGTGGCTGCCAAAACGGTAACGGATGATGTCCGGGGGCAAGGTCAGCAGGATGTTGGTGCCGTGGCGGTGCTGGTCGGGGACGATCACCACCACCGGAGGGCGTATGGCAGCTTGCAGCACCTGGTCGAGGCTGGCGGGGTTGAGCAGTGGCAGGTCGATGGGCACCACCAGCATGCCGCTCCCGCCGCGGCGCATCACCTCCAGGCTGGCGCGCCAAACCGAGCGGTTCAAACCGGATGCTTCCTTTTCTGGCAGTGGATAGGCACCGCGCGCAACCGCCACCTCCAGGATGCGTTCTTCAGCGCTGACCACCAGCTTGCCGGCCAGGCCGTAGGTGGCGGACAGCACCGCCAGGGTGTGATCCAGCATAGCCAGCACCAATTGGGCGCGCT
>CAZCBJ010000071.1:0-17170 GCA_964496705.1 uncultured Anaerolineaceae bacterium
CGGTGGTGTGGCTGGGGACACCTCAGACGCACAGCCATTTTGCCCCTGGCCCTTTCCCGCCCAATGAGGAGTTTTACCCTTATTCAGACGCCATGGTTTACGATACGTCCGCTCAACTGGGCTTGATCGGGTCGGGCATGGAGGCTGGCAGGGGATATGTGGATAAACCGCTTTACACGGTCTTTTTGTTGTGGCTGCATGCTTTGAGCGGCGGGCAGTTCAGCCGGGTGATTGCGCTGCAGGTGATCGCGTTGGCTGTGTTTCCGGCATTGTTGTATCTGTTGGGGACCCGCCTGCATAGTCAGGCAGCAGGAATGGCGGCGGCGCTCTTGGCCATATTCAAGGTGCAAAATGCCATCGGCGGTTCGCTGCTCGTCTGGACGGTGTCTCATCCCAAGCTGTTGATGAGCGAATTTCCGCTGGCGGTAATGCTGGCGTTGCTGACCTATTTCCTGACGCGCTGGCTGCAGAATCCATCCCGCAAGGTGTATGCGGTTGCAGCGATGGGCGCATTTACCCTCTCCACCCTCATTCGCCATAATTCTTGGCTGATGATTGCATTGTTTCCGTTGGTTATTTGGGCGCTTAACAAATGGCAGTGGCGAAGATGGTTGCGAACCAGCCTTGGATTACTGGTGGTATTTGTCCTGGTTGCCGGACCCTGGATGGTGCGCAATACCCAGTTGACTGGCTCGCCGTTGTATTTTTTGAATTCATTGAAAGGTTCGGTGTGGAAGAATCGCTACTTACCGCAACTGCTGCCTGATTCCCAACCCACCTTGAAAGACACGCTTGTACCAGCGCCAACCGGGCAGGTTCCGCAGATTGCAGAAGAAGACGACGAGGTTCGCAGCAAAAGCCCAGTCAGTTCGGCCGGCTTTACAGTTCGATTGGCGAAGGTTGGCTTTAGCGTGGTCAACCACAGCCTGCACAATTTCATCGCCACAATGCTCATCTTGCCCACTTCGCCATTATTCCATGATCTGGCGCGCGTGATCGAACCGGCTTCGCCCAATTCCTTGTGGGATGCCGAATGGGACGGTCAATTATCATCCGTGCAGTTATTGCTGATCTTGGTAAATCTCATGATCATTGCAATTGGCTTGGGGGTCAGTTGGCAAACAAAAGGGTTTGCGGGCTGGATGCCTTTTTTGGTGTATCTGGTTTACAACTTGGCCACAGCCGCGGCGCGCACATCCGGCGGGCGCTATATTGTTCCGGCTGAATGGGGATTGTATTTCTACTATGCGGTGGGGCTGGTGGCGATCCTATTCTGGATCATTAAGAGGTTGAAAAGACAAGTAGAAGAACCGCAGAATTTACTTCCTGAGCATCAACCTGCCAGCCGGCTGCCTGTCATCCTGGCGCTGGTGTCCTTTGGATTGGTCGGCCTGGGGGTGGGTGTCACAGACCGCCTGACGCCTCTTGAATATCCTCCGGTGAAGAGACTTGAATTGGTCGACCGCTTTAATGCCCAGGGGGTTTTTAAAGCGATGGGTTACGACGTGGAACAAGTCAAAGAATATATCCGCATTCCAGGTGCCTGGATCACCTACGGGCGTCTGATTTACCCCCGTTACCTGGATAAGGAAAATGATCCGCTGGCCAACGAATTATTCAATGACCTGCCCAAAGATTCATCCCACCTGGTCTTTCGCCTTCTGCGTTATGTGGGGGTGTGGAATTATTATGTGCCCCTCGATTCTGCCCCTGCATCTTTTCCAGATAATGTTTCTGTGATGGTCTTGGGTTGCGAATCGGGTCATTATATGGAGGTGAAGGCTATGGCAATCCTTTATGCCGATGGGAGTTTCAGCCTGCCCATCACCCCCCGCGAGTTGACCTGCCCGGCGACCCAGTGAGGTATTCAAGCCTCTTTGGCAACCACCAGTTGGTCACGGCCCAGATTTTTGGCCGCATGCAAGGCGGTGTCGACGGCGTGCAATAAACCCTCAACCGTCTGACCATGCGCAGGAAAGCCTGAAATTCCCAGCGATACGGTGATCATGCCCAGCGCTTGCCCCTCGTGGATGATGTGCAATCGTTTGATCCCGTTGCGGATCTGCTCGGCGCGTTTGACAGTATCTTGGAGTGTGGATTCGGGCAGGATGAGCAGGAATTCATCCCCCCCGTAGCGGCAGTTCACATCGCCTTTGCGCAGGCTGTTCTCGAGGAACATGCCCAATTCGCGCAACAACAGGTCGCCGGCAGCGTAGCTGAAGGTGTCATTAAATAGCTTGAAATTGTCGATGTCCAGCATGATTAGGCCCAACGGGCGGTTATGGCGGATTGCGCGGTGGACTTCGCGTTCGAGGCTTTCTTCCATGAAACGGCGGTTGAACAAATTGGTCAGCGGATCCCGGATGGCCTGCGTGTGCAGGTCTTCGCGAAGGCGCAGATTGGCAATCGACATTGCCATGCGTTCGGAGAGAGTACGTGTCAACGGCGCCCACTGGTGCATATTCGCGTCCGGCGTCCCTTGGACATGCAGCAGACCAACTACTTCGCCCTGCGCGTTCATCGGTTGGCAGATGTATGGGATGAAGCCGGCATCCGGATTGGCATTGACATGCTGGCAATGTAAACGGTTGGTTGGCTCGGCAACGATATGCATTCGGCTGCGCCGCAAAGCCCAACACGCGTCTCGGGTGAAGATACGGTCGCCAAAAAAGGCATCCCCCCATGAAACCAAGGGTTCAAGACGGTTTTGGCTGAACAGGTAAAGACTGCCTGACAATTCGGGGAAAAGCCGCGGAGCAAAATTCGTGAAGATCGTATAAATTTCAGCTTCATTGCGGCAACCTTGCAACAGGTCGCCAAATTCATTGAGCAGGGTGATTTCGGTGTTCTTGCGTTCCAGCGAGGCAATGTTTTCATATAGAGTCAGGTTAGCCAAGCGCAAGGATTCTTCAGATGCGTGTTGAGGGGTGATGTTTTTCAACACGCCAACCACACCGGCAATATGCCCGTTTGCATCTCGCAAGGGCAGCTTGGTGATGGAGAACCAAGCAGTGTTCCCGCCAGCATCGGGGACAGCCATCTCGCGGTTTTGGATGGTCTCGCCTTTCTGGATCACCAGTTGATCGTCAGCAATCATTGGATTTGCATATTGCGGGGGTAAGAAATCCTGCTCGTTTTTCCCCAAGATATCCGCCGCAGAGGAAACACCTAGGAAGCGTACCACCGCATCGTTGGCGATGACGAAGCGATTAAACCGGTCTTTGACGTAAATTATATCTGGGGAATGGTCCATCAAGGTGCTTAGCAAGCTGTGTACCCGCTGGAACGAATCCTCAATTGCCATTCGCTCAGAGATGTCCTGACAAACCGTGCAAACCATGTAGCCTTTTTCGGTGCGTATTGGATAGGTGTTGGTCTGGACGGTGTGGAAACCGGCATTGCTCTCAATTCTCAATAGTTGTCTTGTTGCATTTGAGGAGGACTGCCCATTTTCTTGAAGGGTGAGGTAACCAGCCCGCATGCGTTCATAGGTCTGCGGGCTGCGCTGGGATTGAGGGAATAGGTGGTTGAAAAACACATCCCAAATCAGAATACCAACCGCCTGTTCACGTTTCATTCCGGTCAACATCTCCATGCTGCGGTTCCATTCGCAGACGTATCCTTCTTCATCGGATAAAGCAATTCCGTCCATGGATTGCTCCACAATGCCGCGAAATTTCATCCCGCTTTCGCGCAGGGCTTGCTCAATTTTTATTCGGTTGGAGATATCGCGCGAAACAAAGGCCAACTCCTGTTGCTGATTGCGCTGTTGAAATCCGCCGGTCGTCTCCAGCCAAACAAATTGATCGTTTTTATGTCGAAAGCGGTAAGTTGTGGACTGGGGAGATCCGGTTTGCTCAATCAGCCGGGTCAACCGCAGCATCTCTTCGATGTCGTCCGGATGGATGAAATTTTGATGCCTGCGGCCAGATAATTCTTCGGGGCTGTATCCCAGCAATCGCTGACTGGTGGGCGATGCATACGTGATGATGCCATTTGGACTTTGACGCAAGATGATGTCAGCGAATAATTCAGCACTGCGCTGGTTGGTCTGCGCTGCGAAGACGCCCTGATCCTGGTTTTCAAAACTCTGAAGACCAGCGCTGACCATGGCTGCGAGCATGGTCAACGCGTGTATCTCCGTCCCACCCCATTTGGTCTGCTTTCCGCGGGCGATGAATTCAAAAATTCCCCACAATTCATTTCCGGTGAAAACGGGAATGTCCATGAGCATGACCAACTGATCAGTATCCTGATCTTGATGGTTGAACAGGAACGGATGGTTACCCTGCAGGGTTTCCATCCATTGGGCTTGTGCGCGATCATCCGGTGAATGTAAAAGCACATAAGGGGTCTTGACACGGTTGGTTTGCGCGGGATGCCATTCGTATTTTAAGATGATCCGCCAAGGGAGAACACTGCGGTCGAGTTGAACCAGGCAGGCTTGCTCAGCGCCGATGCCCATCCCCAGTTGACCGACGAGGCGGTCAAGACCCTTATGAAAATCTTCGGCGTTCAACAGGTTCACACCGTGCTGGATCATGTCCAGTATGGCTCGCTGTCCGAGCAAACTCTGTTCGGTTTGACTGCGTTCGTTGATTTCTTTCTGCAACACCAGATTGAGACTGGATAACTGTGCGGTGCGCTCTTGCAGCCGCTTCTCAAGAGCATCCTGGCTGCTGCGCAGCGCGTGCAAGGCTTTGGCCTGAGCGGCGGCATTCAGGAGGATGGCGCCTGCGACCAGCAACAGCACCAGGCTGAATGCGCCGCCTGCCAGCAACAAGTCGCGGTGGAGAGATGCCACCTGTGTGGAAGTCGCAGCACCGGTCTGGCTGGTAATCATTTCAGCCAGATTGGTGAGGGGAGCGCGAAAAGCAAGCCCGAAAACCCACCCCAAGATGACCAGCAGGATTAGAAAACCGGCGCCGATATAGCTGAAAGTGGGAGAACCCCGGGTGGACCCGCGCTTTCCGGACGGTTTGCTCGTTTTCAAGCCTGCTCCTCTTGGGAAATCTGAGCCTGATTATAAACGTAATAACGCGGCAGACAAGCATGAGTTTCAGGTTTTCGGCAATCAAGAATAGAGTACAATAAAATATCTCATGACAGGAGAATCCACATGAATGTGCTTGTGATCAGTTCCAGTCCGAACGCAGATGGCTTGACCGCTCGCTGTGCGCTTGCTGCAGAGAAGGGGATTGCTGAGGGTGGGGGAAAGAGTGAGCAGATTGTGTTGAATCAGTTGCATATTCAACAATGTCAGTCATGTGATAACGGGTGGGGTACTTGCCGCGAGCAGCATTTTTGCCAGGTGGAGGATGATTTTCAGAATCTTCACGCGCGCGTCATCGCCGCAGACGCATTGGTCTTGGTTACGCCAGTCTATTGGGGCGAGATGAGCGAATCAGCCAAGGCATTCACCGACCGGCTGAGACGCTGCGAAGCCAGCCGCGGAGAGCAGAGCGGCTTGAAAGATATGCCAATCCTCGCAGTGGCAGCCGCAGGGGGCAGCGGCGGTGGAATGATCAGCTGCCTGGCCAGCATGGAACGCTGGATCCAGCACATCCGCGGACGGGTGTATGATCTGATCCCGGTCAACCGCTGGAGCCGTCCGTATAAATTGACTGCCATCCAGGCTGCCGGATGCAGTCTGGTTTTGCGCGATGATCTGAAATAAGAGCAGAGGAGAACGCCATGATCCGATTTGGTGTGGACTATTATCCCGAGCAATGGCCAGAGGAGCGCTGGAAAATTGATGCCCAACTGATGGCTGAAGCCGGTTTTAATGTGGTGCGCCTGGCGGAGTTTGCCTGGGCGCGGCTTGAACCGCGCGAAGGGTTATACAATTTCGATTGGCTGGACAGCGCCATTGAAATCTTGAACACCTACGGGATGCAGGTAATCCTGGGGACGCCGACCGCTTCGCCGCCTCCCTGGGTGATGGAGAAATATCCGGATGCATATATTGTACGGGTGGACGGAGGCAGGGCTACTTATGGAGGGCGGCGCGAGTATTGTCCCAACCACCCTGGTTATCGCCAGGCTGGACGGGAGATGGTCGCGGCCATGGCAGCCCATTACGCCAACCACCCCGCGGTGATCGGCTGGCAGATTGACAACGAATTTGGCTCGCGCTGTTATTGTCCGTTTTGCGCGCAGGCGTTTCATAGCTGGCTTTTGAGATGTTATGGGTCGCTGGATGAATTGAATGAGCGTTGGGGTACCATATTCTGGAGCCATGTTTACACCAAGTGGTCGCAAATCCCGCCGCCTTTATCCAGCGGGGATTCGCACAATCCTGGATTGGTTTTGGATTTTGCGAGGTTCTCCTCTGATTCATACGTTAATTTTCAACAGGAGCAGGTGGATATCTTGCGCCAGAAGTGCCCCGGTAAAATGGTCACCCATAATTTCATGGGTTTTGGTTATAAGCTGATCAATTATTTCCACCTGGCAAAAACGCTCGATCTGGTTTCATGGGATAACTATCCGCGCGGATTCTGGAAGAACCGTCTGGACCTTGACCCGAGCCAAATGGCGCTGGGGCATGACACCATGCGCGGGCTTAAGCAGATGAATTTCTGGGTGATGGAGCAGCAAGCCGGGCCGAGCGGATGGGAAACACTCAGCTTTTCACCCCGCCCAGGGGAGCTGCGCCTGTGGGCATACCAGGCGATTGCCCGCGGAGCAGATGGGGTGGTCTTCTTTCGTTGGCGCACCGCGCGCTACGGCACCGAGCAATACTGGCATGGGCTGTTGGATCATGACGGCACACCCGGGCGTCGGTACCATGAAATCCGGCAGATGGGCACAGAATTGAAATTCATCGGTGATCAAATTGCCGGCGGGAAGGTTCAGACGTCTGTGGCCATGTTATTATCCTATGACTCGCGTTGGGCGTTTGATCTCCAGCCCAATAATGCGGATTTCGATTATTCCACACATTTTCATCAAATCTATCACAGCCTGTTTGGTCACAACGTCATGGTGGACGTTGTGGATGGGTTGGGAGATTTGTCCGGGTATAACCTGGTGATTGCTCCAGCGTTGTATGTCCTTTCGCAGGCTGTGGCGCAAAACTTGCGCGCATTCGTGCAGGCGGGAGGTGTTCTGGTTTGCACTGCGCGGACTGGCGTGAAAGATGAAGCCAATGCAGTGGTGAACCAGCGACTACCCGGATTGTTGGCGGATGTGTTGGGCATTGAGGTAGAAGATTACGATGCGCCGTCCTCTGAGTGGAAGAATGAGTTGGAGTTTTCCATCCCGCGCATCGCTGGCAGCCGCCCTCCGGCTGCTACACTGTGGTGCGATGTGCTCAAACCAACCACCGCTCAGGTGGTGGCGCGCTACACGCGCGAGTATTATGCCGAAAAACCAGCCATCACCCTCAATCAATATGGCAAAGGCAAAGCGATTTATGTGGGAACCTTTGGCGACGCGCTGATGTATGAACGCATGGCAAGCTGGTGGCTGTCTCTGGCTGCGGTGCGCCCGCTTATGAAAGCACCTGACGGTGTGGAGATCACCGAACGCTGGCAGGGGGACTCGCGTCTCTTGTTCATCCTGAACCATTCTGCCTCGCCCGCCACAGTAGAGCTGGAGGACGAGTATGTGGACATTTTGAGTGCCAAGGTGATCCGCGAAACTGCGGCCATTCCCGGGCGTGCAATCTGGATTTTGCGGGCGAAGGATTAATTTTTCCATCAAACAGAGCGCAGCCAATATGAGATGGCGTTACCTTAGAACCGGTCTTGCCTTCCTGGGGCTACTATGGTGTATATGGGTGGCAGGCTGTAACATGCCTGTTCCCTCGCGGGCGACACCCACGCTCAACCCCACCCAGGTTCTGGAAACCGTTGTCGCTGAGGTCACACAGATGAGCGTTAAAACGGTACAGGTGAGCCAGACAACCACGCCCAGCGCGCAGACTCCGCTGCCCACTGCGACGCTTTCCAGGCCTGCCAATACCCAGTTGCCAACCGATGCGCCTGTGCCGTGTGAGATGGCTGCGGCAGGAAAACCGATTGATGTCACCGTGCCGGATGGTGCACAATTTGAACCCGGCGCGCGTTTCACCAAAACCTGGCGCCTGACCAATGTGGGCTCCTGCGCCTGGACTCGCGATTATGCGGTGTTCTGGTTTTCTGGAGAAGATATGGCCACTGTCCGCTCGCAGACCTTTCTCAGCACGGTTCAACCGGGGCAATCAGTGGATATCAGCATTGACATGATTGCCCCTGCCAAACCCGGCGAGTACCAATCCAACTGGAAGCTGCGCAATCCGCAGGGTCAGTTTTTTGGAATTGGGCCCAGCAGCGGTTCGCCTTTCTGGGTGCGCATCCTGGTGGTGCAGGCTGCCACCCAAACCCCGACCCCCACTACAAGACCAACCGTCACATTAACGCCACAAGTGCAATCCAGCGGCGTGATTGCGTTGGTTGTGTATGATTCTTTTGATCTGGATACCGGCGCGGTCAATTCGGACAGTGGACCAGACCTGTTGTTTGACCTGGACAACGAAGGCAATTATATCTTGTTGCCTGCCAACGGCGCAGCTTTCGGCGTCCCATCCAGGGCCAATCCGACCTTCAACGCCTGCCGGTCTGAAGCGCTGAAAAGCTTATCGCTTCAGTTAAAAGCTATTCCAGATGGTTCTTACCTGTGCGCCCGGACGGATAATGGTCTGCCGGGTTTTATACGATTGGCTTTGGCTGAGTTGGATAATGGGTTGATGACGGTAGAGTACACCACCTGGTCAATCCCTTAATGCTTCTCGATCGCGGAAAGCACCATATTCTCTTATGGAGGAACCCTCATGAATCTGGATGATCTCGCCTACTTTCGAACCATTGATACACAGGATATGCTTGGTCATATTGACGGGCTGCCTGGCCAACTGGCTGAGGCGTGGGCACTGGGGCAGCGCTTACCGTTGCCTGCCGGCGAAGGAATAGATGCGGTGATCATTGCCGGAATGGGCGGGTCGGCGATTGGCGCGGATCTGGTGACTGCTTATCTCACACCCATTTGCCCGGTGCCGGTGGTTGTTCACCGCGATTATGACCTGCCCGCCTGGGCCAAAGGGCCAGGCACCCTGGTGATCGCCTCCTCACATTCTGGCAACACCGAGGAAACGCTCTCCTCGGTCAAAGCAGCGTTGAAAGCTGGTTGCCGGCTGGTCACCGTCAGCACCGGGGGAGAATTGGTACAGGAAGCCCGCCAGGCTGGCGCTCCTGCATGGGTATTTCAGCATAATGGCATGCCTCGCGCAGCCGTTGGGTTTTCATTTGGTCTGTTGCTGGCGATGTTTACCCGGCTGGGACTGATCCCTGACCCATCCGGCGGTGTGGAGGAGGCTGTGCGGGTGATGAAAGAGCAGCAAGCCTCCATGTTGGCCAGCGTGCCGGTGGTGCACAACCCTGCCAAACGCATGGCCGGACAACTGGTGGGGCGTTGGGCGGTGATATTTGGCTCAGGATATCTGGCGCCGGTGGCGCGGCGCTGGAAAGGGCAGATTAATGAGCTGGCCAAAGCCTGGGCGCAATTTGACTTTCTACCCGAAGGGGATCACAATACGCTGGCCGGTCTGGTGGTTCCGAAGCCTCTGCTGACCCAGATCATGGCGTTGTTTTTGCGCGCGCCTTCTGAACATCTGCGAAACCAAAAGCGCACCGACCTGACCCGTCAGATGTTGATGACGTCAGGATTAAATACCGATACCATCGATTCGCGCGGAAAACACCCCATTTCGCACATCTGGTCGACTCTGTTATACGGAGACTATGCCGCCTATTATCTCGCGATGGCGTATGGTATGGATCCAACACCGATTGACGTTTTGCTGGCGTTCAAAGAGTCTATGGCTCGCTGAGCGGACAACCTTCTACAACCCGATAACGATTCTCACAGGCAGCTTAACCCCAGGTGGTATAATTACCTTTTGCCAATTTCTCAATCGCTGTTTGTTTGAGTGGATGAGAAGGGTGTAAATTCGATGCCTGGCAGGTGAATATGACTCAAAACGTGATCCGTGTGGTTGGCGCGCGCGAGCACAATCTAAAAAATATTACCGTTGAGATTCCACGCGATCGGTTGGTGGTGATCACCGGATTGTCCGGTTCGGGGAAATCCTCCCTGGCGTTCGACACCATTTTTGCTGAAGGACAGCGCCGGTACGTGGAGTCCCTGTCGGCCTATGCTCGCCAATTCCTGGGGCAGATGGATAAACCCGACGTGGATTATATTGAAGGGCTATCTCCGGCAGTGTCCATTGACCAGAAAGCCACTTCACACAACCCGCGCTCCACCGTCGGCACGGTCACCGAAATTTATGACTATTTGCGTTTGCTTTTCGCGCGCATCGGTATCCCACACTGCCCCGTTTGTGGTCGAGAGGTGGTCAAGCAATCCGCTCAGGAGATTGTGGACGCGGTGGAGAAAATGCCCGGCGGGTCGCGCCTGTTGATCCTTGGACCCATCGTGCGCGGGCGTAAAGGCACCTACCAGGCAGCCTTCGAAGAAATCCGTAAGGCTGGCTTTGAGCGCGTGCGGGTGGACGGCAAAGTTTACCGCCTGGACGAGGAGATCGCGCTCGACCGTTATAAGATACACACAATTGAGGCAGTGGTGGACCGTCTGGTGATCAATCCGAACGGGGATGAGGAAGAACAGCGCATGGCTCGCTCGCGCCTGACTGATTCGGTCGAAACAGCACTGAAGGTCGGCGAAGGGTATCTTACCATTCAGAATTTGTCGGTCGATCCCCCCCAGGATTATTATTTCTCCGAGCATCTGGCCTGTCCCGAGCACGGCATCAGCCTGCCCGAAATTGAGCCGCGAACATTCTCTTTCAACACCCCGCATGGAGCCTGCCCGGAATGCCAGGGATTGGGATCGAAGTTGGAAATTGATCCCGATCTTCTTATCCCTGATTCTGAAAAGCCGCTGAGTGAGGGCGCAATCGTCGCTTTGGAATGGAACGGCCCGCGTGACCAGGGTGGATATTACTGGCAGACTGTGGAAGCGGTTGCCCATAGCTATCATATTGATCTGAATACCCCGGTCAAAGACATCCCCGCAGAAAAAATGGAGAAAATCCTTTACGGGACCGGCGCGCAAGAGGTGACCGTTCAAATTCAAGGGCGGAATGACCGGCAAACCTCATTTCGTACGACCTTTGAGGGGATCATACCGAATTTAATGCGCCGTTATCGCGAGACCAATTCAGAGTATATCCGCAGCCGCATCCTTGAATATATGAGCGACCGGCCCTGCCAGGCGTGTAAGGGCAACCGCTTGCGCCCGGAAGCGCTGGCGGTCACCGTGGATGATAAGAATATTGTTGAAATTACCGACTGGCCAGTGCTGCGGACTCTGGAATGGGTGCGTCGCCTGATGAGCCCTGACACACCGCTGAACACACGCCAGGTGGTCATTTCAGAGCGAATCTTGAAAGAAATCGTCGCCCGATTGGGGTTTTTGGTGGATGTCGGGCTGGATTATCTCACCTTGCGGCGGTCCGCCACTTCACTGTCTGGAGGCGAGGCGCAGCGCATTCGTCTGGCAACACAGATTGGTTCGCGTTTGATGGGTGTTTTGTATGTGCTGGATGAGCCGTCCATCGGGCTGCATCCGAGGGACAACACCCGTCTGTTGGATACGCTTAAATCGCTGCGCGATTTGGGCAACACAGTTCTGGTGGTGGAACATGATGAAGAGACCATACGATCCGCGGATTGGATCATTGATCTCGGACCGGGGGCGGGAGAACTCGGTGGGCAGGTGATCGCTGAAGGCAATCTGGAGAAGATATTATCCAGTCGCGAATCTCTCACCGGCGCTTACCTTTCGCGGCGCCGCAAGGTGCCCATCCCGGCCCAACGCCGCGGCGGGAACGGGAAATGGATGAAAATAATCGGGGCGAAGGCCAATAATCTTAAAAGTATTGATGTGGCTTTGCCGCTGGGACGGCTGGTGTGTATTACCGGTGTCTCCGGTTCTGGCAAGTCCACCTTGATGGTGGATGTGCTGTATAACGCGCTTGCCCGTGAACTGCACAACGCCCACACCTTTCCCGGCGAGTATGAGCGCATTGAGGGAATTAACAATATCGATAAAATCATCAACATCGACCAATCGCCCATCGGACGAACCCCGCGCTCCAACCCCGGCACATATACCGGTCTATTCGACGAAACCCGTCATTTGTTTGCTGAATTGACTGAGAGCAAAATGCGCGGATATAAAGCGGGCAGGTTTTCATTCAACATCCATGGTGGGCGTTGCGAAGCCTGTCAGGGTCAGGGGCAGTTGCGCATTGAAATGCAATTTCTCCCGGATGTGTATGTGCCCTGTGATGTCTGCCACGGCGCGCGGTTCAACCGCGAAACCTTGCAGGTGAAGTTTAAGGGGCGCTCGATCGCAGATATTCTGGATATGACGGTGGAGGAAGGACTGGAGGTTTTTAGTGCTTTTCCGAATATTCTCTCCAAATTGCGCCTGCTGCATGAGGTTGGTCTGGGATATATCCGCATCGGTCAGCCTGCTCCCACTCTGTCTGGGGGCGAGGCGCAGCGGGTGAAACTGGCCAAAGAATTGTCGCGGCGGGCGACCGGCCGCACGCTGTATGTCCTGGACGAACCTTCTGTGGGATTACATGCGGCGGATGTGCATATGTTGATTGAAGTGCTTCAGCGATTGGTCGAAGCTGGCAACTCGGTGTTGATTATTGAACATAATCTGGATATTATTAAAGTAGCAGATTATATTATTGACCTGGGACCGGATGGCGGCGACCGCGGCGGTATGTTGGTGGCGGCTGGAACTCCCGAAGAGGTCAGCCTTAACGAAAAATCGTATACCGGACACTTTTTGCGCGAGTATATGGCCGGTCACCATTTACAACCCGGGCCTGGATCTTTGCTCAGCACCCGATAAGCGACAAGCTCTTGACTGCTTGACCCTACACTTGAATTTGCAGGATGAACGGACGATTAATCGAGTAGAATTAAGCCCTGTCAACCATGAATATACACCCTCATAGGATTTCCCATGCCTGATAGAAATGACCCTCAAGCGGTTTTTAACTCATTCCGGAGGCGGCAAAAGGCTATGCCAGTCATTCTTGGTCTACTGGCGCTTGTCCTGGTTGCCATTGGTGTGATTATCTTGTATGTCTGGTTTTCAAGCCCGGGTGGTCCAAAAATTTCATTGTTCCCTTCCGCTACACCCACCTTGACTGAAACGCCCACCAACACCCCGGTCACACCGAGCGCCACAGCCACCGAAACCGTCACACCATCTTTCACCCCAACGATCACTGAAACGCCTACTCCCTCTGGACCTTACGAATACACGGTGAAAGATGAGGACAACTGCTGGCAAATTGCGTTGGACCACAATGTTGACCTGCCGGTGTTGTTGGCGATTAATAACTTCCCGCCTGACCAGTGTCCCATCGTCGCTGGACAAAAAATCCTGATCCCGGCGCCTGGCCAGGCACTGCCAACTGACACGCCCATCCCCTCCGACATCGCCAAAGGTACAAAAATTGAATATATTGTCAAGTCAGGCGATGGCCTGGGTGCCATCGCTGTCCGATTTAACACCACCGTGGAAGAGATCATTAAAGCCACCAACGAGTACAACAAGAAGAATAACCTGGCTGAGCTGAAAGACGCCGGCACCATTTTTATTGGGCAAAAATTGATCATCCCTGTGTATATAGTCACCCCGACGGCGACGCGTGCGGCTACCTCCACGCCTGTCCCGCCGACTGCGACGCCATGATCTCATCGGCGTGAACCATCCGACTGAAAATCGAACACCTCGTTTTCCCTTTGAGGGAATCGTCTTTCTGCTGATTGGATTACTTTGCGGATTGGTGCTATCCTGGCTGGGCAGTTGGGTGGTGGGTTATCCATTTCCGCTTATGCAGCCAGCATCCCATACGGTGGGGGTGTATGGGCCGCTTGGGATTGTTTTCTCCAAACCTTTGCAGAGCGAGACGGATATTCTCTCCCTTTTGTCATTTGATCCGTCCGTGGAAGTCAGCCTGGTGTGGAATGGCACCACCGCCTGGTTTGTGCCTCTCAAGCCTTGGGTTCCCGGGACAAAAATTGGCGTTCATCTGACACCGGGATTAACCTATCGAGATCACCAACGCCTGCGCGTCGAGCGCAAGTGGATGATCGAGGTTCGCAATCCACAGGTGGTTTTTCTTCAGCCAGCCCAAAACCCCGAGCTTTGGCGTGTAGATGAAACCAGCGGCGAAAAGCTGCAGCTAAGCCATACAGGCGGAAAAGTACTGGATTTTGCTGTTCAGCGTTCGGGGGAATGGCTGGGTTTTTCAGTCCAAAACGATCAGGGCGGGGCAGACCTGTTTCGGGTTGATCGGTCCGGGCAGCGTCAAGAATCCCTGCTGACTTGCGGCAAGGAGACCTGTTCTGAGCTTGCCTGGTCGGTGCTGGGAGACCGGCTTGCATACACCCGTCATTCGCGGGTTACTTCTGACGGTCAGCCGGCCGGCTCGCAAATCTGGATCCTGGATTTGGATACCCGGCGGACGGTTGCGTTGGGAAGGGCTGGCCGACTGGCCAGTTGGTCACCAGATGGCAAGCGGTTGGCTTACTTTGATGAAACCGCGCAAGCAATGCGGGTCAGCAATTTACAACAAGGCACAGATATGCTGTTCCCCGCCCGGGAAAGCGAGGGTGTCTCCTGGTCAGAAGATGGCACCAGATTGCTTTTTATCAGCCAGGAGGTGGGGATTGACCCGCCGATCAGCGGAATCTCGCTGGTGGATTTCCAGAGGGAAATGGTTTCGCCGCTGTTCAATGATAACTTGACCGGAGAGATGGATTTCAGCCGCGCGCTTTTATCCCCCGATGGACAATGGGCGTTGGTCGGTGTTCGCTATTTTGATGGCCCGGTGTCCAAGCAACTCTGGTTGATCAACCTGGAAAACGGCCAAAAAATCGAGATCACCACCAACCAGGTGTTGACCCAAGCAGCTTATGCCTGGGATGCGGATGGCGGCGGTGTGGTCTTTCAACAATTGGAAATCGGTTCATCGGCTGCCAGGCCCAGGGTGATGCATTGGGAATGGCAAACCGGAGAGATCACCTTGCTGGCTGAAAATGCCGCCCGGCCAGCCTGGTTACCCTAACCGCTGCAGTGCCCATTCGAGATGTTCACGCACCAACGAGTCGGGTTCCTGCTCCAGTATGGAGGTCAGATGGGTATGCAACCCGGCGGATGCTGAGTTGCCCAGCGCAACGGCCACATTGCGCAAGTAGCCGTGGCGCTTCGCGCGCAGTAGCGGTGATCCGGCAAAAGCTGTTTTGAAAGCCTCGGGCGTTAACTTCATCTCAGCCAATAAGTCTGGATACTGGCGGCCAGGCAGGGGAGCCAAAGCGGGGTGACTCTGGCGGGCAAAGCGCCGGTTCCAGGGACAGACCATCTGACAGATATCACAGCCGAAAATCCAGTTGGACAAATAGGGGCGAAGATCGTCAGGGATGGCGCCTCTATTTTCGATGGTCAGATAAGAAATACAACGAGCCACATCCAACGTCCGATCAGGTTGGATACAAGCGGTCGGGCAGGCTTGAATACAGCGCTGACAGGTTCCGCAGAAATCGCGGACAAACGGCGCGGACTGTGGGAGTTGCAGGTCGGTGAATAATTCAGCCAGAAAGACATACGAACCCTGCCCAGGGAGGATCAGGCATGTGTTCTTCCCGATCCAGCCCAGCCCGGCTGCCTGAGCAACGTCGCGCTCCAGAATCGGCGCACTGTCGGTGAACCCAATCCATCTAAAGGATCTACCCAGCCTGACCTGGATGCGGTAAGCCAGTTTTTCCAGCAATTCCGGGATGACCAGGTGATAATCCCGCCCCCAAGCATAGGAAGCCACCCTTCCGGCGAGAGGAGGGGCTGCGGCTGGATCGTCCAGAGATGGAGATGGATAGGTGATGGCCAGGGAGAGGATGGACGCGCAGCCCGGTAGCAACTCGCGTGGATTGGCGCGCAGGCGGCGCGACCGCTGGGCAGCCAGGTAGGCCATATCCGCATGAGCGCCGCGGTTGAGCCATTCCTCAAATTTGCTCAGATGGCGCGGCGAGTCCGGCGCAACGATACCAAACGCGGTGAAGCCCAGCCGCAGAGCTTCATCGCGCAGGTCGTCAGCGATCATGTTCTCTCTGTCTACTGGTTTTTGACCTCAATGGTGATGAAGAACTGGTAGAAAAATTCTCCATTGTCGTTCATCAGCACCCAGCTTGTGGTGTAAATACCGGCTTTGCACGGGGCTTTCATATCCACGATAAAACGGGTTTGTTCTCCCGGCGCCACACTGCCCTTGACGAAGCGTTTATCGCCGTTGTAATGCATCGCGGTGCCGTTGTAATAGCGCATATAGTAATCATTCGTCCAGGTCTTTTTACCGATGTTTTTCACCGTCCAGACCACGTCGAAGGTCTCGCCAGGTTCGAATTGAGCATACTCTGCCGGGGTTCTGAGCATCAAAAGCGCCATGTCAGATTTCTGAATGGTCGGCAGAAGCACGACTTTGGTGGAGGTGGGCGGGGCGAGAGGCGCAAGGGTTTCGGTGGGCAGGCTGGTGGCGCTGGGTTCGGTGGTGGCTGTGGGTTGAGGTTGTGTGGCGGTTGGCGGAAGTGCGGTGGGTGTATTCGTAACGGCCAGCGCAGCCACTGCAGCAACCTGAGTGAACCCGGCGACCACAGTCTGTGCCGCTTCGGTGCGCGCAGCATCCACATCCGGGGTTGGATTCTCGGCATTCACCGGCAGGGCTGAACCGCAAGCCGATAGCGCCAGAGCGAAAACAGACAGTACGCTAAGCCAGAAGATTGTTTTTGGGTAATTTTTCATGTACTCGTTCCCTTTCACGGCTGATTATTCAGGTGTGACGGTGGGTTCTTCGGTCGGTACTGCAGCGTTGGCTGTGGGAGATGGCGTGGGAGTCGTGTCGGATTTAACCACGATGATTCTTAAGGACATATCACCAAAATTCTGTCCCTGGTCATTGATCAGCTTCCACCAGGTGGTGTAGGTGCCGGGCTTGGACGGAGCGACTGCATCAATGATGAACGTGCCGGTTTCACCCGGTTTTACCTCTGTTCGAAAGTTGAAGCTGCGTTTTTCCACGATG
>CAZCBJ010000072.1:0-6837 GCA_964496705.1 uncultured Anaerolineaceae bacterium
GTCATCACCGGATGCTGCGCGTTCTGGATGATGCGCCCCACCCAGTCCACCTCGAGCTGCATCAGGTAGCCCATCAGGTTGAAGGGTTGGATGTAGGTTTCCACATCCAGGCCGGTCTCGTCGGCAAACACCACCGTCTCGGGGATGTGCGTGCTCAGCCCCGGCAGCATCCCGCGCGCGCGGATCATCTGACACAGCACATCCATCTGACGCACCTCACGGGTGCATTTGTCCACCATCACATCCGTGGTGCTGGTGTGCGGCAGGCAGAAGGTCACCCCCCTGGCGGCTTCGCCGTCCAGGATGCGCGCTGCCTCGCTCAGGTCAAAGCCTTTGAAGGGAGTCTCGCGGTTGGTGGTGAAGCTGGGCGTCGAAACGATCAGCGCCTTGATCCCGGTGCGTTGCTCGGCTTCGCGGATGGCGTCGAACATGCAGGTTTGGGTGTGCGGGCACATGATCGTGTCCACCCCGCGTTTAAAGAACACCTCAATGATGTCGGCGATAGCCTGGGTGTTGGTCACGATCCGCTCCACCGAGCGGCTCTTGGACCAGGTGCAGTGAGTGTAGCCCAGGAACCAATTGGTACCGATGATCATGCGCGATACGGACACCCCGCCAACCGTGGTGCGTGGAAACAGGTTCATAAATCTCCTAATTGGTGACGATATTGAGCGCACCGATTTGCACGGCTGGGGTCAGTATGGAACCGAATGAAAATCCCGGCGGAACCCACTCCGCCTGGCTGCCGATGGCAGCGATGTCATTGAGCGCGTCATAAGTGTTGCCGGCCAGCATCACATCCTTGACTCGCCCGACGATCTCGCCGTTCTCGATTTTAAAGCCCAGGTGCACGTTGACCGAAAATTCACCGCTGATCACGTTGCCCTGCCCAAGCCCCATCACCTGGTGCACCAACACACCCTCTTTGACGCTCTTGATCATCTCTTCATAGGGCGTGCTGCCGGTGGAGACCACCAGTTGCAGCGGATCGCAGCCCACGCCGTGGCCGGTGGACTGTGCCCCGGCGCGCCCGGCGGTGTCGAGGTCGTAAAGGAAATTCTTGGCCACCCCGTTCTCGATCAGCGCCACAGGACGGTGCGGCACGCCCTCATCGTCGTAGCGCCCACTGGCTGGCGAGTAATCGATCAGCGGATTGTCCATCAGCGTGAAGCGCGGGTCGGCGATCTGCTGCCCCAATTTACTGGAAAGCGGCGACTCGCCCAGCAGCACGCTCTTGCCGTTAAAGCCCTCGTACAGTGCCAGCAGCAGCACGCTCATCCCCAACGGGGTAAAAATGACCGGCATTCGCCCGGATTTGACCTCGGCCAGCCGCTCAGAAAGGCGGAACCAGTGGATGGCCTGGTCGCTGATCTCCTCGGGGTCCACTTTGCGGCTGCGCGAGGCCTGGCCGTGCCCGGTCTCGAGGATGTCGGTGCCGCGCACCAGTGTGCCGAAGGTGCCCATGTTCAGGGTGGAGAAGTGGTCGCTGAATTGCAGACCGCTGGAATTGCTGTATTCCAGGCGCGAGGTGCGCCTGGAGACGCCGGCAGAAACCAGGATATCCGGGTTGTAGGTGCGCACCTGGTCGAGCATGCCCTGCCCGATGTGCATCATCTGCGGTGTGGTCAGCTCTTTGACCTTTTCATCAAACAGCGCCACTTGCCCGACCGGCTGAGGACCGGCGAACTGGTAATGCGCCGTCGAGCCGAAACGCGCCGCGGCGATGGCCCGCTCCACCACCCCGTCCAGGTCGTGCACATCGGTGGTGGTGGACGTGCCCACCTTGCCGTCCAGGATCACTTTGACATTCAGGCTGGTGCGCTGAGAGGGGCTGATGGATTTGAGCCGGTTGTTCTCGAAGGAAACATCCACCTCCTCGCTCTCGCGCAGGGTCGCCTGAGCGCCCTGGGCGGTCTTCAATGCCTTATCAACCAGTTGAGCCGTGATCATTGCCTGCCTCCTACCACCACATTGTGGGCGCGCACGTGCGGCCCGCCCAATCCAACCCGCAACGGATGCTGACCGCTCTTGCCGCAGCCCCCCGGCCCGCCGGGCGCGAATTCAACCTTGTTGGTCAGCATGTCGATATTCTTGAGCGTCTCGAACACGTTGCCGGTCAGCACCACATCACGCACCATCTCGGCGATCCTGCCTTTGCGGATCATGAAGGCATACGCAGCGCTAAAGGTGAACATCTCCATCGCGGTCTGCCCGCCGAAGGCATCCACCGCGTAAACGCCCAGCTCGATGTCGCTGATCAGCTCGTCGAAGGTGGCGCTGCCCGCATCGATGTAGGTGTTGGTCATGCGCACAATGGGCGGGAACTCGTAGCTCACGCTGCGCGCGTTGCCAGTGGGGCGCTCGCCCATCTTGGCCGCCGTCTCGCGCGAGTGCAGCCGCCCCACCAGCACACCTTCCTGAATCAGGTGGGTCTTCTGGGTGGGCGTGCCTTCATAATCATATTTGTGTGTGCCTTTGCCGCCCGCCAGCGAGCCGTCGTCCACCACGTTGAGCAGCTCTCCGCCGAAGCGCGTGCCCAGCTTCATGATTTCCTTCATGCGCTCGTTTTCATAGACGAAATCCGATTCGCTCAGATGACCGAAAGCCTCATGGACGAAAACCCCCGCCATCAGCGGGTCCAGCACCACCGTGTAAGCGCCGCCCGCCACCGGCGGCGCCGAGAGCAGCTCCACCGCGCGCTGGGCTGCCTGCTGCGCTTTGGGCTGGAAACCCTCCACCAGTTGGTAGCCCTCGCTGCCGCCCTGGCGCTCATAAGCCGTCTGGACGTTATCGCCCTCGCGGGCGGTGGCTACGGTGAAGATGAACAGGTCCGGCTGTTCCTCGTCAATATATGCGCCTTCGCTGCTGGCGAACCAGATGTACTTAAACCGATCGCCGTAGGCGGTGGAAGCCGTCTGGATCTTGGGATGGTGTTTCATGGCGATCTGGTTGTATTCCTCTGCCAGCGCTTTCTTTTCCTCCAGCGGCACCAGGCGGAAATCCTTGACCAGCGGGACGCGCATTGTATCCACCACCGGCTCCACCGGTGCAAAGTGGCTTTGCTCCTTACCCACCAGCCGGGCCGCCTGGCAGGCATCCCGCACGCGCGTCTCCAGGTCGCTCAGATCGTTGAAGGTGGCAAAGCCCCAGCCGCCCTTGACCAGCGCGCGCACGATGCCGCCCACGGTCTTGGACGAGCCGACACTGTCCAGTTCCTCTCCGCGCACCTGCACCCACGAAGCGGTGACATCTTCGATGCGGATGTCGCAGTATTCTGCATCGCTATGGCGTAACGCCTTTTCCAATCGTTCACGCATACCGGCCTCCTTGCCTGATCCTAAGCTGTGTTTATACTGCGCAGATTTTGCAGACACTATTATATTCTGTTCTCCGCTTTTTTTTCATCTGCGCCCATCTGCGTCATCTGCGGATTCTCTTCCTCCTCCTCATATCTGCTTCGACAGTTGAATAAAATTCAAATTCACGTAGGGGATACCCTCGGCGATGCGCTCCCTGCGCCCGGGCATGAAGCGGTTGACCCACGGGTCGTCATCCTGGGGATCATATCCGGGGCACAGCATCGCGTAGAAATAGATTTCTTCCAGTTTGAGGAAATGGGCGAACTGGGAAACCCAGAACGGCGCCAGCGGGCGCACCGAACGGTAGCCCGCCAGAAATGCCTGCAAATACTCCACCGCGAAACTCTCCTTGTTCTCGGCCGGGCAGATCACCAGCGCGTCGAACAGGTTCATGGCGATATCGCGGGCGAACCAGGTGTAGCAGCAATCGTCGAAATCAAACAGGATGATGCGTTCGCGATCGATGGTGAAATTGGCGAAGTGCAGGTCGCCATGCCCCAGCCCGTAGGTGCCGGCGTCTTTGGGCAGGCTGCGCAGATAGTTGTAGACGCTTTCATACAACGCGAGGATATCCGCCTGCTGCGGCCCCAGCCAGGCGGCCACCTTTTGGGGTGTGTACAGCGTTTCCCAATCGGGACGACGCAGCGAGCCATCTAGCAGTTTATAGGCTGCCGCGACCTGGTGAAAGCTGCCCACCGCCTTGCCGGTCGCGCGGTAGAGCGGCGGCACCCAATCGTCCGGTGGGATGCGCTCGGCCAGCACGCCGGGAGACTTTTCAAAGGCGGTGATGAACAGTTTTTGCGCTGCGACGGTGATTTGTTCCACCCAGCGGTTTTTGATGGAGGCCAGCGGTCTTGCCACCGGCGCGCCGTTCTCGGCCAGGAAATCCACATAGTCCATCATCGCCACCGTCTGCAGCAGGTTGGCGTCCTCCGGCGAGATGCGCAGGATGATGGTGCGGCCGTCGCGGGTGAATTCGTACACCGCATTGTAGTGCCCGCCCTCCAGCGGGCGCAACTGGTTGGCCTCGGCGCCGTAACACTGGGCGGCATATTCGAGCAGCGCTTTTTTCATCCGTGGGAACCCTTTCCGGCTATATTATACGCCCCGCTTCGCGCTTGGTCAGAACGAATTTCAGCCGCGATCTCCGCGATCTGCCGGTCATAAGTCTCGGCGCCGGGCGGGAACCAGCGGCGGGTGCATTCGCTGAACCAATGCACCGCCAACAAGTCGCGCAGCAGCAGCGCGCCCGGCGCGGCGTGGCGGCGCGCGTCCAGCCCGGCGGAGCGCAGAAAGATGACCCAGTCCAATCCGGGCGGGGCCAGGCGCGGATACTGCCAGTCGATCACCCGCGGCCCCTCCGGCAAGATGATGATGTTCTCAGCGCTCAGGTCGCCGTGCGCCAGGCGGGCGGGCTGCTGAAACAGCTTTTCCAGAGCAGGGCTGAAGGCGGCCCGCTCCAGATCAACAACGTCTGCCAGTTGCAGCCGGGTGTACAGCCCGGCGCGGATGAACCCGGCCAGGTTTGCCAGGACGGCTTTCATCACCCGGCGCCAGCGCGGCAGGCTGCTGACATCCAGGTACACCGGCAGGTCCGCCGGCAGCGCGGCGATCTGCGCGCACAGCTCGCGCCCCAGGCGCAGAATGTCCGCCTCGGAGTGCCCGGCGGGGTCGAAGGGAGCGCCGTCGAGATAGACCCAGGCCAGCGCCGCCTGGGTCTCGGACTGCCAGAGGGTGCGCGCGGCGGGCAGCAGGCTGGAATTCGCCCGGGCCAGGAATTGGGCTTCCACGCTGGGTTCGCGCTGCGCCTTGTAGATCCAGCGCCGCCCGTCGGCCAGCGTCACCCGCTGCACACACGACAGCGGCCATTCGTGCAGCGTCACCCGCTCGCGCAGCGGCGCGCCCAGCAGCGTTTCCAGTTCCGCGTCATCGTGCAGCAGCAGGTCAAAATAGGGATGAGGGTGCATGGGTACCTGTTCGGACGAGAAGATATGCTCGATTATACAGCCACAAGCCGACATCCGGCGCGGCGGATTCAACCTCAGGTTGGGTTGAGCCGTCTTCTTGGACCCATACACCACCCCTCCCGCGCCCTTGCTCCCTCCAGCTCAGTTTCAATCCGACCGCATCGCGAAGCGGGACGAGAATTTTTTAGGGCTTTGGAGGGGATGGATCGGTCATCATGAATGCTTGACTTAACTCAGAAGTCTATATAATTAATAGTTGGACGGCTTCTTGGCAGAGTACGCTTTCGCGAACTTAAACCCGACAGACTTATATCAGGCGCACAATGATTACAGAACCTAAAATTAGCTTTCGTAACGAGCGACAATATGTTGGAATTCGGGTGAAAACACCATTCAACGGCATGTTCGCGACCGTTGACAAGCTAATGAAAGAATTGCGACACTGGGTAAAGGGACAAAGGATCGCTGACGAAGGACCGTTCTTCCTCCGTTATCATGTTATTGATATGGAAGGCATGATGGATATTGAATTAGGGTTCATAGTGCAGGAAGCACAAGACGGCGATGATCGGGTGAAACCCAATGTGCTCCCTAAAGGAAATTATGCAAGTTTGACATACACACGCTACGCAATGCGTGGAAACAAAGCGTTGATCGGTTGGATTAATGAAAACAATATAAGAATTGACCGCTGGAACGACAAAGAAGGAGATGCATTTGCTTGTCGGTATGAGGCGTACTTAACAGACTATCGTATCGAGCCACGTAAGAAGGCTTGGAATGTTGAACTCGCAATTAAGGTCGCAGACAATCATGATGTATGATTCCAGAGAGCGCCGCCCAACAAAGCGTGCAACCGGCGCTGGGACGCGCTTTCGGATAAAACCTCAGACCGGCTTTTCCCTCCTCCGAAATACCAGCGGCAGCAGCGGCAGCACCAGCAGGTTCACCCCGGCCAGGGCGGCGAAGGTCCAGCCATAGCCGATGCGGTCAGCCAGCGCGCCGCCCAGCCCCAGCCCAACCGCCTGCCCGATGTTGGTGAAAGCCATCAGGATCGAGAACATCGAGGCGGCGATGCGCGTGTCGGTGTAGTGCATGCACAGCGCGAAGATGATCGTCTGGTAAGTGCCGTAAGCCAGCCCGAACAAGGCCACGATGGCCCAGGCCAGCCCCAGGCTGAGCGCATTGGCCAGGCCCAGCACGCCCAAGGATGCCGCCGCCGCGCCGATCAACGCCGCGTGTGGCCGCCCCAGCCGGTCAATCAACAGCCCACCCAGCGCCCCGCCCGCCACCACCCCCAGCCCCCACAGCGTGGTCAAAAAGCCCGCCGTGCTCAGATCGATCCCCAGCTTTTGCTGCAGGGATGGGTTGACCAACTGGTTGGCGCCGACGATCACCAGGAAGGAAACCAAACCCACCGCCGAGAGCGCGATAATGCGGCGCTGTTTGAAGGCGGCAAAAGCGCCCCACTCGAAGCGCTGTCCAGCCGGGCGCTCGGCCTCGCGCGCGCG
>CAZCBJ010000072.1:6963-16132 GCA_964496705.1 uncultured Anaerolineaceae bacterium
CGGCCAGCAGCCAGAACACCGCCGTCCACGAGACGTTCTGCGCCAGCAGCCCCACCACCGAGGCGGTGATCACCACCCCCACCGCGCGCCCGCCGACCATGAAGCCCTGGATGGTGCCCTGTTCCTCGGGCGGGGTGGTGTCCAGCGCCAGGCCGTCGGTGCAGGTGTCGTACAGCGCCATGCCCATCTGCAGGGTGAAGGCCAGCGCAACGAAGGCCCAGTAATTCTTGCCCGGGTCGATCCACGGCACCGCCACCAGGCAGGCGGTCTGGATCAGCAGACCGAGCACGATGTACGGCTTGCGGTAGCCCAGGTTGAACAACCTGGTGCGGTCGCTGAGGATGCCCAGGAAGATCTTGATCACAAAGGGGATCATCGCAATCAGCGAAAAGATGCCCACATTGGTCATGGTCAATCCGCGCGAGAGCAGGTAGAGAGCGTTGAGCGCGGTGAAATAGCTCAACACCGTGCCCTGGGTGAAATAGAGCAGGCCAAACATGCTGTAGCGCTGCCAGCGGGGTTGGATTGCGGTTTGCATTTATAGAACCTCCATCACGAGTAAGGTCATGTCGTCGGCCTGTTCGGCGCCGGCCTGGAAGCGCGCAAGCTCATCGAAAGCCGCCTGGCAAATTTCCTGCGGGTGCAGCGCGGCGAATTGCTGGAACAGCGCCAACAGCGCCTCGCGTTGGTAGGCTGTCCCGGCCGGACAGCGCAAATCGGACAGCCCGTCGGTGTACAGCACCAGCCGGTCGCCGGGCAGCAGATCCAGGCTCTCCTGGCTGAGGTGCAGCTCCTCCTCTTCCATGAAGCCCAGCACGGTGCCCTGCCCACTCAACTCCTGCAGGTGACCGCCGCGCAGCAGCAGCGGGCGGTCGTGCCCGGCGCGGGTGTAGGTCAGCCGCCGCGCCCGCATGTCCACCACGCCGTAGAACACGGTGACGAACATGCTCGGCTCGCCCAGCTCGAGCAGCAGGCGGTTGACGTTGTGCAGCGCGGCGCGCGGCGAAAGCTCGCGGCGCGCCTCGGCCAGCAGCAGGCTGCGCGAGAGGGCCATGTAGATCGCCGCCGGCATGCCCTTATCTGAAACATCGGCAATCACCAACCCAAAATGATCCTCATCCAGGCGAAAGGCGTCATAGAAATCGCCGCCCACCTGGCGGGCGGGCTGGTTGGTCGCGGCGAAGCGGTAGCCCGCCACCGGCGGGAAGGTGCGCGGCAGCACGCTCTGCTGCAGTTGCCGCGCCAGCTCCAGTTCGCGCTGCATGCGTTCCTTCTGCACCAGCTCGGCCTGGGCTGCTTCCAACTGGACGATCTTGGCGCGCAGCTCCTCGATCAGTTCCACCCGCTGCAGCGCCACCGCCGCCTGGTTGGCGAAGGTTTGCAGCAGGGCGATCTCGCCGGGCAGGAAGTGCAGCTTGCCGCTGGCGTTGACTACCATCAACCCCACCGCCCGCCCCTCGGCCACCAGCGGCACCGCCAGGCCGATGCGCCGCTGGCTGCGCAGATCCTCCGGCGGCCAGTTTTCGATCCCCGGCGGCAGGCGGTTGAAATTCACCGGCACCCGCCCGGTGACCGCCAGCGGCGCCAGGCGCGAATCGAACTGGCGGCGCACCAGGCTCTTGTCCCAGCCGCCCACCGCCAGCACTTCCATCTTGTTTTCAGGGCGATAAAAATAGAGTATGGCGCGGTTGGCGCCGCACAGCTCGCGCGCGTGGCGGCAGATCTGCTGCGCCAGGTCGTCGGTCCGGCTGCTGGCGATCAGCGTCTGGCCGATCTCCTCCAGTGAAAAGAGCGCGCCGGTGCGCTGCTGCAAGACGCGGTTGGCTGATTCCAATTCAAGCAGCTTGCGCTGCAGCGAGGCATTGCTGGTGGTCAGCGCATCTTCGTTGGCGGTCATCAGGGTGTAGGCGGCGCGCAGGCGGTTGAGCTCGTACTCGCACACGTCCTCCAGCGGCAAGTCGCCCAGCCCGGCCAGTTCCAGCAGGTATTCCCGCGCCGGCAGCCGGCTGGTTTGCCCGCTGAGCTGAGCGCCGGGGTCGTAATGAAAGAGGTCGAACACCGCGGCGTCGCCCTGGCGCCCGCTGCCCTCGCAAGCCGCGCAGCCCGCGGATTGATAATACGTGCGGGACGGGTCAAAGCCCGGGCACAGGCTTTGCAGCCGCGCCGCCAGTCCCGGCTCGGCCAGCGCCGGGTGCTTGCATGCCGGGCAGAGCGTGGGCTGGCGCTGGACGCCCAGCACCCACGACAAATGGCGCAGATGGCCGGCCGGCACGTCCAGGTCGTTCAACTGGCGCACCAGCTCGTGCCCGTGAAAGATGGTGTCCATCTGGGTCAGGATGCGCACCCCGGTCTGGGCGGCTTCAAAGGTGGGCAGCAGCGAGTCGAGGCTCAGCTCGTCCACCACCAGCAGGTCGGGGTGGGTGCCCATCACCTGGGCGATGCGGCTGGCGTAGGTGTGCGGGACTTCCACCAGCCTGGGATCCACGCGGCGGCGCAGCTCGCGCGGCGGCGGCAGGCTGCTCTTGTCGCGCGCCACGATCACCGCGCGCATCGCGCGGTTGCGCAGCAGCAGCTCGGCCAGCAAGGTGCGAAAGATGGTCGCGCGCCCGCTGGGCAAAAAGCGTTGAAAGGCGGCCGGTCCTGCCAGAGGGCGCGCATCCAGCCCGGCGACGATCATCAGGCCGCGCGGATGGTCGAGCATCTCCTGGATGCACACATCCAGGCGCGGCAGATGGTGAAAGTCCTTGAAACTCAGCATGGCAGCGCGCGCAGCGCCAGTGCGATGCAGGCCGCCCAGGCGAGCACTTTGAACCGGCCCTGCTCCAGCGCCTGTTCCAGTTCCTGGCGGCTGAGCAGCAGCAAGCGCTGCTCTTCCAGGTCGTGTTCGCTCAGGTCGCTCACCAGCCTCGCGCCGCGCGCCAGGTAGAGGTGGCCGGTTGCCACCCCGCGGTTTGGATCCACGCGAAAAACGCCCAGCGGGGTCCACTCGTCCGCCGCGTAGCCGGTCTCCTCCAGCAGCTCGCGCCGCGCTGCGGCGGCGGGATCTTCGCCGTGCTCGATATACCCGCCCACCGGCGCGTAGGAGGTGCCTTCCAGGCCGTATTTGACCTGCTCGAAACACAGGAAGCGCCCCTCCGCGGTCAGCGCCAGCACGTTGACCCAGTCCGGGGTGATCACCCACGGCCACTCGCTGATGATCTGCCCATCGGGCAGTTCCACCGTGTGATCCTCCACTTTCAGCCACCAGCCGTAATCCAGCACGGTGCGCCGCGAGCGGGTTTTCCAGGGTTGCATGCGTGTTTCTTTGCGTTTTGCGGTCATCAGGAATTTTCCACCAGTTCAACCGGAATGGGCACCGGCCCAATTGTAACACGCGCCCCTTCAAAGCCGTGCAGCCGCAGGCGCGCGGCGGAATAGGGCCAGTCGAACAGGCCCTCGCTCTCCCAGGTGAAGGTGTAACCCGCGCCGTCCGGCGCCAGGCCAAAGCGCTCCGCCCGCCATGCGCCGAAGCCGTCGCCGGCGTCGCTGTACAGCGTTCCGCTGCCAGCTTCGCCGGGCAGCGGGCGGTAGGCGTGCAGCACCAGTGCGCCGTCTTCGGTGGTGGGCAGGATGCTCCCCGCCCGCACCAGCAGCGGCAGGCGCTCCAGCGGCGCGTCCACCTGGATCCACCCCGGCCCGCGGTGCAGCCGCTGGCTTTCCCATTCATACCATCCGCCGGGGGGCAGGTGGATCGGGCGCTGGCGCGCGCCCTCTTCCACCACCGGCGCCACCAGCACATCGCCGCCCAGCAGGAAAGCGTCGTCCACCTCCCACAGCTCGCGCTGCGCCGGCGCAGCCCAGAACAGCGGGCGCACCAGCGGACTGCCGTCCTGGCTGGCCTGCCAGGCCAGCGTGTACAGATAGGGCATCATGCGGTAGCGGAACTGCAATTGAGCGCGTGCCGCGTCCAGAACCTGGGGTCCGAACTCCCACGGCTCACGACGCGGCAGGAAGAAGATGCAGTGGGTGCGGAAGAAGGGCAGGCAGGAGGAAAGCTGGAACCAGCGCAGGTACAGCTCGGCGCCGGGCGCGCCGCTGAAACCGCCAATGTCGGGCCCGGCATAGGGCATGCCCGACAGCCCCAGCCCTAGCACACAGGCCACTGTCTGGCGCAGCACCGCCCAGGACGACTGGATGTCGCCCGTCCAGCACCAGGCGTGGCGCTGCATGCCCACCCAGCCGGAGCGCGAGAGGATGAAAGGCCGCCGCTCGGGGCGCAGCTTGCGCAGGCCCTCGTAGCCGGCGCGGTTCATCAGCAACCCAAAGACATTGTGCACCTCGCGGTGGTCGCCGCCGCGCCCATCCTGATCGTGCTGCACGCACAGCGGGAAAGTCATCTCGCCCCAGGCGGTGAAAGAGGCTGGCTCGTTCATGTCGTGCCAGAAGCCGTCAATGCCGTGTTTCAAGGCGCGGGCATACTGCGCCCCCCACCACTCGCGGACACGCTGCTGGCTGAAATCCGGAAAGCTGGCCCAGCCCGGCCAGACCACCCCGCGAAAGATGCTGCCGTCCGGCAGGCGCGAATAGACATCCTCCTTCAGGCCCTCATTGTAGAGGTCGAAGCCCTTGTCCACCTTGATCCCTGGATTGGTGCTGGCCACCAGGTGCACATCCTGCCCGGCCAGCTCGCGCGAAAACTCGGCCAGGGTTGGGTAGCGCGCCTCGTCCGGGGTCAGCGTGCGGTAGCCGCGCATGTGGTCGCAGTCCAGCACCAGCACGCTGAGCGGCAGGTTGTGCTGTTGGAAGCCCGCCCACACGCGGCGCATCTCAGCTTCCGTGCGGTAGCCCCACTGGGATTGCTGGTAACCCAGCGCCCAGCGCGGCGGCAGCGCCGCGCGCCCCACCAGCGCGGTGAACTGCGCCAGCGCCGCCGCCGGTTCGCCCACGATCAGGTAGCAGCGCGCCGGGCCGCCCTCGAAGCGGATTTCGGCGCGCTCGTGCAGGCTGATCCGCCCGTCGAAGGTGTTATCGTAAAAGACGAGGCAGCCGGCATCCTCATCCAGGCTGTAATACACCGGCATGCCGATGTAGAGCGGGTCGGCGCCCGGGCCGTAATTGCCGCCGGCATCCAGATTCCAGAAACGGTAGCTGCCCCCGCGCAGATTCAGCCGCGCCGAGCGCTCACCCAGACCGTAGATGCAGGTGGTCGAGGATAGCTGGGCCTGCTGCAGCCAGCCGCGCTCGAAGCGCTGCAGCGGCTCTTCCAGCCGGAATGGCTTGCCCGCCGGGGTCAGGTAGCGCAGTGTGCCGTCGGCGGCAAATTGAATCTCCAGCGCGCTGCTCCTCAGACGCCAGCCTTTTTCAATCGGCATGAGGCTGGTTTCCACCGCCGACCAATCGGCTTGCGCCACCGCGTAGGAAGGCTGCATCGTCGCGCCGTCCCAAGCCATAAAGACCATCTCAGGGGTCAGGAACTGCGCGCTCAGCTCGGCGCTCTCGTAGCGCAGGTGCGCGCCGCTGGGGCGCGCCTCGGCCGAGACCAGCCGCCCCACCAGCCGCGCCACGCGGTGCGGCGGGGCGGAGAAGGACGCGTCCAGGCGCTGTTTGTTGCGCGTGTTTTGCAGCGCGCGGAACACGTTGCCCAGCCCGATCATGCGGATGCCCTGAAGTGACTTTTCGATACTATTCATCTTCTCAACCGCCCCGGCCCGTGATCTCTCGGATCCTCTTGCGCATCTGCGCGCCGAAGGTGAGCTGGCGCAGGATGCTGGTGCTCTGGGTGGGCTTGCGCCCCAGCGACATCTCGAACTCGGCGGCGTGCATGTTCTCCTCACCCGGCACGACCATCAAAGCCAGCCCGCGGTTGCTGCGGCGCAGGCGCAGAATGTGCTCGGCGAAATCGTAGGTGTTGTTCAATTGGGTCACGATCGACACCGAGCTGAGGTGCGGAATCAACACCGTCTGCCCGCCGAAGGCATGATCCAGCGCCTCGTAGCGCGTCTCGGTTGCGCCGAAGTTGATCCCGCGCAGCCCGCGCACCTTCTTGAGCGCCGGAATCTGGTGCTCGAAGTTGCCGCAAGAATGGATCACCACCCCGCCGAACTCCTCCGACAGTCGGTTGACATACGGCAAGCTGAACTCCTCGTATTGCTTTGGCCCAATCACCGCCAGCACATCTTCCGAGATGGCGATGCCCTTGCCGTCGGGCAGGTAGACCGGCGGGAAATGGGCTGGGACGAAGTGCTTGACCGCCGCGCGCAGTTCCTTGACGAAGCGGATGATCACCTCGGTGACCATGCGCATCAGGTGGTGCACCTCGTCGGGGTGCTCGCGCATCGCCACCAGGAAATCGGTCGAGTTCCACACCAGGTAGGCGGTGTCCATCGGCCCTTGCAGGTCGGTCATGGCGATGGGATAGGCGGAGTGGGTTTGCTCCTCGAAGTAGCGCGCAAATTCCAGCACATCGGCCAACTGTCCGGCGTGCGGCGCGGGCGGCTCCAGCTCGTAGACGCGCGTGGCTGGCTCGCCGGGTTGGATCACCGGGTGGCACATCGGGTACTGGTTGGGCGGGAACTCCACCCGCGCGCCGAAGGCCGAGGCGAACACACCGATGCCCAGTTGCGGCTGCAGGCGCAGGATATAATCGTCTTTGTAGAACAGGCGCTGGATGGTGCCGTAATAATCCAGGAACTTGAGCGATTCGCGCAATTGCACCTCTTTGTTTGAAAACAGGTCACTCACCGGAAGCTGTTTACCCAGCCGGTCGCGCGCCACCGCCAGCACCGGGTCGGCGGGCACAAACCACAGCGGGCGCGGCAGGTCTTCCAGCGCCCACAGCGCCTGCCAGCGCGCGACGCGCGCCTCCTGCGTGTTTTCTTTCCACATATTGGTGATGGTCATTTGTCCCTCCCACTAACCAGAAACGAGCATCCAGCGGGTGGTATCGTCGGGAAAGCGCGTCCAGGCGAAAGCCAACCGGGGGGTGAAAACGAACAGCCCGCCCGCGTCCCACGAGTCCGGCGCGGGGGTATAGCCGAACGGCGCATACTTGGCGCAGTAAGCCTGCGAGATGCGCAGCGCCAGCTCAGGCGGCGGGGCTGCACTGAGGATGTGCGCCTCGCCCTCCAAGATCACCGCCTGGTCGCCGTCTTCCAGGTGCACGGCTGCCTTCGGGTTGGCGGCGATATCCCGCCCGCGGCGCGTCTGCGGGCTGCCGTCGCAGTACAGTTTTCCGTCCACCCACACCCCCCACACCGGCGTGGCGTGCGGCTGCCCGTCCAGCCGCGCGGTGCAGACCCAGTAATTCTTGGCCGCGCGCATGCGCTGCTCCACGTGGCTCCACGGCAGCAAACCCTCGTCGCCCGGCGGGGTGCCGTAGCCTTCGGGGAAATGCGGGCGCGACGCGCGGGGTCGAGATGGCTGGTCGGACATGGATTCCTCCTGGTTACAACCGGTACAACCTCGCCGCGTTGTCATAGTACACCTTGCGCAGCACATCGTCCGGCAGGAACACGCCGTAGATGCGGAAGCGGCCCTGCCCGCCCACCGGGGAATGGGGCGAGTAGTTGAAATACTCGTCGGCCGTTTCCAGGAAGCGCCAGTGTACCTGGTACATGGCCCGCTCGGGCAGGTGATCGGTGCCGAAGAGGATGCGGTCGGCGTACTGGATGAACCACTTGCGCGCGCTGTAGGGCGCGCGGCCCAGCTCGGCGATGCGCGCGGAGATGTCGGTGTAGAAGTTGGGGTATTTGTCCAGCATTTTGGACACGAAACCCAGGTTCTCCGGGTAGCAGCCCACGTGGGCGGTGATGAAGTTGGTGCCGGGGTGCAGCTCGATGAGGTGATACAGCTTCTCGATCAGCTCCTCAAAACCGGGGAACTGCGGTCCGTAGAAATGCCAGTCGGGGAACTCGTGCAGCTCGTCCCAGCGCTCGTTGAAGCGGTCCAGCGGGCGGAAGAAAGCGGTCGGGTCGGCCACGTGGATGGTCACCGGGATGCCCGCCTCGCCGGCGGTGTCCCACAGGTCTGAAAGACGCGGATCGTCCGGCATCACCAGTTTGCCGTCGCTATCGCGGTTGACCAACCCCAGCTCTTTGTACACTTTGAAGCCGCGCGCCCCGGCCTGGATGTCGGCGCGCATCTGCTTCACCGCGCGTTCCGTCCAGCCGGGCGTCCCCACGCCGTTGAAATCCACGTTGAGATAGGTCAAAAAGCGCCCGGGGTGCGCCTGGTCGAGCAGCTCCAGGTTGCGCTTGAGCGTGTCGCCCGATTCGCCGCTGAGGTTGACCACCATTTGCACGTTGGTCGCGTCCATCTCTTCCAGCATCTTCTCCACGCTCATCTGCCCCTCCCAGCCGGGGTAGGTGGGGTGGTTATGGGCGTCGATCGCCGGGAACCTGGCCCGTTCGACGAAATGTTCCTCGGTCACCAGCTCGGAACGCGGTTCATAATCCTTGAGCAGCATGTCATCAGCCATCTTGAGTCTCCTATGAAGTTGGATTGGGAGAAAAATGAGGTCCGGGCAATGTGCCGGTCCTCGTTTCAGACAAGGACTATTATGCCACAATTTTGGCGCACCGGCGGTGGGGCGCGGACAGAACGAAAATCCGGATGGTGATCTTCAGCCATCACCATCCGGATTGTTCAGATCTTGCGCCTGATCCACCCGGCGAACCATTCGCCGCCGGGTCCGGCCGCGATCAGGCCAGGTCGAAGCGGTCCAGGTTCATCACCTTGTTCCAGGCAGCCGCAAAGTCCTGGACGAACTTTTCGCCTCCATCCGCGCAAGCGTAGACCTCTGCCAGGGCGCGCAACTGCGAGTGCGAGCCGAAGATCAGGTCGACGCGCGTGGCGGTCCACTTGAGCTCACCGCTGGCGCGGTCACGGCCTTCGAACACGTCCGCGTCCGCGGACACCGGCTTCCACACCGTGCGCATGTCGAGCAGGTTGACGAAGAAGTCGTTGGTCAGCGCGCCGGGGCGCTGGGTGAATACCCCGTGTTTGGAGCCGGCGAAGTTGGCGTCCAGCGCGCGCATCCCGCCGATGAGCACCGTCATCTCGGGCGCGGTCAGGGTCAACAATTGCGCCCGGTCGATGAGCATTTCCTCGGCGGTCACGGCGAAGTGCGCCTTCTGGTAATTGCGGAAGCCGTCGGCTTTCGGTTCGAGGACGGCGAAGGAGACCACATCGG
>CAZCBJ010000072.1:16143-17117 GCA_964496705.1 uncultured Anaerolineaceae bacterium
CTGCGAGGCGTCCATGCGCCCCGGTGTGAAGGGCATCGCCACCGCGAAACCGGCGTTGCGGGCGGCCTGTTCGACGGCGGCGCAGCCGGCCAGCACGATCAAGTCAGCCAGCGAAACCTGCTTGCCGCCGGTCTGAGCCTGGTTGAAAGCGGCCTGGATGCCCTCCAGGGTCTTGAGCACCCTGGCGAGTTGTTCGGGCTGGTTGACTTCCCAATCCTTCTGCGGCGCCAGGCGGATGCGGGCGCCGTTGGCGCCGCCGCGCTTGTCGGAACCGCGGAAGGTGGACGCCGAAGCCCAGGCGGCCGAAACCATCTCGGGGATCGTCAGACTGGAAGCCAGGATGGTGGCTTTGAGCGCGGCGACATCCCTGGCATCGATCAGTTTATGATGGACTGCCGGGATGGGATCCTGCCAGATCAGCTCTTCGGCGGGTACCTCGGAGCCGAGGTAGCGGGAGCGCGGGCCCATGTCGCGGTGGGTCAGTTTGAACCACGCCCGGGCGAAGGCCTCGGCCAACTGCTCGGGATGCTCGTAAAAACGGCGCGCGATCGGCTCGTAGATCGGATCGAAGCGCAGCGACAGGTCGGCCGTCGTCATCATCGGCGCAGCTTTGCGGGTTAAATCGTGCGCGTCGGGGATCATGTGTTCCGGACGGACATCCTTCGCCACCCACTGCTGTGCGCCGGCCGGGCTTTTGACCAGTTCCCACTCGTAGGTGAACAGCATTTCCAGGTAGCCGTTATCCCAGCGGGTGGGATGGGGCTTCCAGGCGCCTTCGATGCCGCTGGTGGTGGTATCAACGCCCTTGCCGCTGCCGAGGCGGTTTTTCCAACCCAGGCCCTGCTCTTCGATCGGCGCGCCTTCCGGCTCGGGGCCGACCAGGGTGGGGCTACCCGCGCCGTGAGCCTTGCCGAAGGTGTGGCCGCCGGCGATCAGCGCCACGGTCTCTTCATCGTTCATCGCCATGCGGGCGA
>CAZCBJ010000073.1:0-16827 GCA_964496705.1 uncultured Anaerolineaceae bacterium
ATTGCCAGAAACGTCCTGCCAGTCGCCTGGTCTTGCAAGCCGCCGGTCGGTCAAACTGGAACAGACCAATGCGATATTCAGGCTTTGGATTGGAATACCCAATTAAAGCCGTTAATCGATAGTGGATATAATTTTACAAATAAAGACATGTTCACGAAGAACCTGCCATTAAATCAAACCCGACAGATGTTGCTGGACCACATCTATATTGCTATGGACACGGACAAGTCGCCGGTTGATTTTTGCAAGGAGCTTGTTACGACAAACACGGTTACTTGCGACTTGGATGGTGATGGTCTGCTGGATGTCAAGGGCGGCGGTGATCGCAGTTGGTTGGATTTGAATGGAGGTGGGGGCGGCGCCAGCAGCCTGCGTAACTGGATACGGTATGGCTATCCAAATCCTTTATCCATTCACACCTGGCTGGACGGACAATCAGGCGCTGAGGTGAGTGTGTTTGGAAGTGTTTTTAACTATCAACAAGGGAGGGTGGTGTTGCTGCCTATATTTAATCAATTGTGCAGCGGCGGCAAAGCGGCGCTGGTTCCTGGGAATGCCTGTTACGATCAGGCTCATAAACCGCCGTATCAGGACGACTCGAATGAGAATACATCGGTTGCTTCCACCAACGGCACCAATTACCACCTGGTTGGCTTTTCCTACTTCTTCGTCTCCTGTGTGGAAGCGTCAGGTGGCAATGGCGAGAATGCTTGTCCAGGATCAGAAAAAGCCAACATAAAAAACAATGAAAATACGATTGAAGGCTTTTTTGTCAAAGGTTATCCATCCTCCGATCTGAGCGGCACGGGCGGCGCGGATCTGGGTGAATATGTCATTTCATTGATCGAGTGACCCTGACCAGCAGGGTTAGAACCATGGTGCAAAGGAGTGCGCATTGAAAATCAAGTTTCGAGCCATTTTATTCGCTTTATTGGGCATTGTCCTGGTGGGCATCGGCGTGTACGCTGCCACGGTGCTGTACCGCAACATCACCACCAGCGTCGAAGCCGTCCTCGCTCCGCCCACCCCTGAACCGGTGACCAAGGTGGACGTGGTGGTCACCACCCACGACATGTTCCTGGGCGAGCTGATCGGCAGCAGCGATGTGACCGTGGTGGCGGTGCCGGCCGAATACGTGCCGCGCGACTCAATCTCCAGCGTGGAGGATGTGGTCAATAAATTTATCAAGACCGACCTGGTGCAGGGTGAGATGATCCTCAAGCACAACCTGGCCGATCCAACCAACATCAACCACGACCTGGCCTTCATCCTCAGCGACAACCACGTACTGTTCGCCTTCCCGGCCAACGACATGATGTCCTCACATTCCATCATCCAGCGCGGCGACATCGTCGACCTCTTCACCACCATCAGCCTGGAAGTGGGCAACCTGGGCCCGGTGGAAGGCGCCACCAGCCCAGGGGTTGTCCCCACCCCGCAGCCCGGTCAGGAAGAGGAAATCCGCCCGCGCCTGTTGACCATGGATGCCTACCAGGTGTTGGAAATCACCGCCCTGATCGCGGATATCATCACCAGCGAAGAGGAACAGCAGGCCATCCAGGAATCGGGCGGCGCGCCCGACCGCGGTCAGATTCGCGTGTACGGCTACCTGCTGGCGCTGCCCCCGCAGGATGCGCTGCTGTTGAAACACATGCTGGATACCGGCGCCAAGTTTGACATGGTGCTGCGCGCGCCCACCTCGCGCGGAAAATTTGACCTCACCCCGGTGACCAAAGAGTACATCGTCGAGCTGTACGGATTGGGCATCGTCCCCTGACAGGAAGGAGTATAGATTTCCATGATAGCCCCCCAACCTGCTGATAGTGTCCGCGTTGTGCTGGTCACCAAGAGCGACCTGGTCGAGAAGGAGGTGAACACGGTCCTGGAAGCCGAGCGCGAGTTCGAGTTGATGGACATGAGTTACCTGGAGGAGGGCGTTCTGGGCGCCGTCCAGACCCTTCAGCCGGACATCATCCTGTACGATTACAATTACGGGACGCTGGAAGAGACCTTTGACACGATCGATGACCTGACCATGCTGCACCCCGAGTCGGCGGTGGTGGTCATCCTGCCTGAAGAGGCAGCCGCGCAGGCCAACCAGGTGATCCTGGCTGGCGCGCGCGCTTTCATTTTCTATCCCTTTACCCAACTCAATCTGCTCTCCACCCTGCGGCGCGTGCGCGAGCTGCACACCCGCATCGTATCCCCGCAAATCGCAGCCAGCGCAGCCGCAGCGGGCAACAACCGCACCTTTGTGGTCTTCAGCCCCAAAGGCGGCGTGGGCTGCACCACGGTTGCCATCAACCTGGCCATCGCCATGTTCCAGGAGCGCGGCGAGGAAGTGCTGCTGATGGACGGCAAGCACATGTTCGGCGATGTTGGTCTGATGCTCAACCTGCGCACCGCCAACTCGATCCTCGACCTTATCCCGCATGCCGGCTCGGTGGATGAAAACCTGCTGCGCCAGGTGATCATCCGCCACACCTCGGGCATCCAGGTGCTGCCGGGGCCGTTCTCGGCCAACGTGGCCCAGGCGGTCCGCCCGGACGACCTGTACAATGTGACCCTGGGCATGCAGCGCATCTTTCCCAATGTGGTCATTGACGGCGGCAGCCACCTGGGCGAGGACGTGGTCACCTTGATGGATGCAGCCCACCGCGTGCTGCTGGTCATCACCCCCGATCTGGCCTCGCTGCGCGGCGCGCGCCTGTTCATGGACATCTGCCGCACGCTGTCTTACCCGCGCGAGAAAATCCTGCTGGTGTTGAATAAAGTGGGCGGGCGCAATGATGTCTCGGCGGGCGAGGTGGAGAAGGTGCTGCACACCAAGGTGTTCAGCGCGATCCCCTCGGATGAGAACCTGGCGCTGAGCAGCCTGAACGAAGGGGTGCCTTTGATCCTCAAACGCCAGGGGCATCCGATCAGCAAGGCGGTCAAGAAGATGGCCAGGGGACTGCTGGAGATGAGCCTGCCCCAGGTTACCCGCCTGCACAGCGAGCCTGCGTCCGATGTGCTGCTGCGAACTTCGCGCCTGGGCTAGGGCGTTGAACGGAGGTTCGCCTTGAGTCGAGATTTGGTCATCATCGCCCTGGCAGTTGCGCTGGCGGTCGCCGGCTTCGGCATCTTGCTGGCCAGCTTCCTGGTTTCACTGCTCTCCCCCAATGTGGTCAAGGATCGTCTGGGGCGCTTTGTTGAGCTGCCCTCCGAGAATATCGCCCGCCCATCCATGGTGCGGCGCGATCGCTTCAGCCGCTTCCGCTACCAGATGAACAACGTGCTTTCCGTGCTGGCCAGCCGGGAGTTATACAAGAAGCTGCAAAGCTCCAACTGGCAGATCACCGTCTCGGAATATATTCTCATCCGCCTGAGCGGCACGGCGCTGGGTCTGCTGCTGGGCTGGGTGCTGTCTGGCTCGGTGTGGATTGGCTTGGTGGCTGCCATCCTGGGATACATGATCCCCGGCATCTTTCTCTACCGCGCCATCTACCAGCGCCAGCGCAAGTTCCAGGATCAGTTGGTGGACGTGCTGGTCTTAATCCGCGGTGCGGTGCAGGCCGGTTACAGCTTACTGCAATCGCTGGAGGTGGTGGTGCGCGAAATGCCCGCCCCGGCCTCCGAGGAGTTCGGGCGCGTCCAGCGTGAGGTGCAATTCGGTATTCCCATGGCTCAGGCGCTGACCGACCTCTCGCAGCGCATGGAGAGCGACGACTTGTACATGGTGGTCACCGCCATTATCATCAACAGCCAGGTGGGCGGCAACCTGACCCTCATGCTGACGGCTGTCACCGAGACCATCCGCAACCGTATCGCGCTGATGGGCGAGGTGCGCGCGCTCACCTCATACGCGCGCTACGTCAGTTACTTGCTCACCATGCTGCCGTTCTTCACCGCTTTGCTCATCTTCTTCCTCAGCCCGGGTTATTTTGACCAGGCGCTTGTCTCGCCGATCACCCAGATCATGTTCGCTATTGCGCTGATTGGCATTCTGATCGGCAATTTCTGGCTGCGGCGCATCGCCGACATCAAGGTTTGATCAAGGCTCCACCCCAGATAGGAAACGAGAATCATGGATCTTCCAAGTTTAGGCATCATCGTCATCGGCGGGTTTGTCCTGGTCGGCGTGGTGTTGATCCTGGTGGGATTCCGCAGCCTGAGCACCTCGGACGCTTCCACGCGCCTGGACGATTTCGTGCTTTACCAGGAGCGGATGCGCGTAGCCCAGCTCGACCAGACTCAGGTGCAGCAGTCATTTTCAGAGCCTTTCCTGCAGCGCACGGTGGTGGCATGGGTCAGGCGGGCGCTCGCCTACCTGGGTCAATTCACCCCCCAGGCGACCATCGAAAAAACCAACCACCAGTTGGCCATCATCCGCAACCCGAACAACATCCGCGCGCGCGAATTTTTTGCCATCCGCCTGCTGCTGATGGCGGTCGGTTTGGTGATCGCTGTTATCATAAATTATCCCAACTTGAATCAACTGGCTAAGATTTTCAACGGCGGACAACAGGGCATGCTGGCTTCGGTGGCGGCCAATTTCCAGAGCCAGGCCATGCTGCTGGTGTATGCGGGGATCGCCATTCTCATCGTTCTCTTTTTGCTGCCGATGGCGTGGTTGAGCGGACAGGTGCGCAAGACCAAACAGGAGGTGCAGCGCACCCTGCCGGATGCGCTGGACATGCTTTCGGTGTGCGCTGACGCCGGTCTGGGTTTTGACCAGGCTCTGCAGCGCGTGGGCGAGTACATGCAGAACACAATCGGGGCAGAGTTCCGGCGTGTGGTGTCGGAAATGGAAGTGGGTATTTCGCGCGCCGATTCGTTGCGCAACATGAGCAACCGGCTGGACGTGGCCGAGCTGTCCAGTTTTGTCTCGATCATCATCCAGTCCGAAGAACTGGGCATGCGCATTGCGGACGTGCTGCACAGCCAGGCCGAGCAGATGCGCGTCATCCGCCAGTTCAAGGCCAAGGAAATTGCCTACCGCCTGCCGGCCAAGATGGTCATCCCCCTGGCTCTTTTGATCCTGCCGGCGCTGCTGATTGTCATCCTCGGGCCGTTGCTGCCCAGGATTTTTGACCTGTTGTTTAACCTTTAATAGATAGTTGGATAAAATGTTCGACGACAACCCAAATTTTGATCAGGAATCAGACGATTTTTCGGGGCCTGCCACTTCTCAACCGGGCACAGCGCTGGCTGCAGACCCGGAATACCAGCAGCTCCTCACCCTTTTCCAAAAGGCCGAATGGCAGTTGTGCAGCCAGTTGGTTGCATCCCTGCGCCAGCGCTACCCCAACGAATCCAGCCTGGAGCATTTTGCCGAGGAACTGGATATCAAGCTGATGTTCCAAAACAAAGAGAGTGCGGGGCGGAAACAGAAGACCCGGCGTACCTGGTTGAACATCCTGATCCTGGGGCTGGTGGTGGCTGTGGGCATCGTGGCGGGATTATATATCACCCGCTGGATCACCTCTACTGAGAAACCGGCAGTTGTTACCGCCGCCGAAAGCGCCAGCCAGGCTGACCGGATCAAATCGCTGGAAGATCAGGCGCTCAAGCTGCTCCAGCTTGGCAATACCCAGTTGGCGTTGGACGCCATTCAGAAAATCCGCGCAATTGACCCGGCCTATCCGGGACTGGCGGGCCTGCAGGAAAGCGCCGACCGGATGGCTGAGCTGGATGCTCTGTATGGTTCGGCCGCCCAGGCGCTCAATGCCGGGGATGACATGCGGGCATTGACGCTGTTCAAGCAGGTCGAAGCGGTGAACCCGCAGTACCGGGATGTGCGCAATCAAATCAGCCAGATTGAGCGGCGCAATTCGGTGGGCGACCTGCTGACTGCCGGCGATGCGGCATATCGTGAGGAGCGCTGGGACGACGTCATCAGCGCTTATGAAGAGGTGCTGGCTATCGATCCACAGGTGGAGTCGCCTGAGTTGGAAGAGCAGTTGTTCCTCAGTTATTACAACAAGATTCATTCCATCCTGACCAAAGAGAACGCTACCATCGAGGAGATCAACAGCGCTGACTCATATTACCGCAGGGCAGTCTCGCTGGTGCCTCAGAACAAAGCCTTTGCCCAGGAACGTCGCGACCTGCAGCAGTTCCTGGTTGGCTTGCTGGTGATCAAGTACCGCCAGACAGCCAAGATGATCATCGAGTCGCCCACCACCACCGAGGAGCAGTTGAGCAGCGCGGTCATTTACCTGAACAAGGCTGCCAACCTGTCCTCCAGCGACACGCGCATCAGCGCCGAGCTGGAACGCGCCCAGACCTATCTGCTCGCGCTGCAGAAATTCAACCGTATGGAATGGGATGCCGCCATCACCTACCTGGAAAAGCTGTCCCGGTTCCAGAGCGGCTACGCCGGCGGAATGGTGGAGGAATTGTTGTATGAAGCCTACGCTGCCCGCGGACGGCGTTTCCTCTCGGCAGGCTATTTCCTCGACGCGCGTCAGGACCTGGAGAAGGCCGAAATCCTGGCCTGGGAAAACAAGGACAACAAAATGCAGTTGTTTGAAGCCCAGGTGAACATGGGCATGGTGCTGGGCAAAACGCTCAAATACCAGGACGCGGTCTCCTATTTCACCTTTGCCCTGGACGGCGCCGGGATTTTTGCGCTCATCCGCGATCCTGCCACGCTGCAGGCCTTTTTGGATGCCAGGTCGCTGGCGGAGCAGTTGAAATATTACAGCGCCTTTGAAGCCTATCGCAAAGCCATCGAAGGCATGACCGAGGTGTACGCTTTCCGTGAAGTGAATGTCAAAGCGGGAGAAAGCCTGGCCGGTATCGCCAAGCTCTACGGCTCGACCGTGTACGCCATCCGTCAGAAGAATGATTTGCCCGAGACTATGGTGTTGAAACGCGACACCACGCTGCTTGTCCCATTTATCCAATAATTTTTATATTTTAGATTTAACTCCGCTGTGGAGGGAAAAATGTTCACCAATCGACCAGCCATGAAAAAGGACTCTACGCGCAAAGGTGCGCGCGCCGATTTGCAGCCCGCATTCGAATATGAAGAAGATGCCATCCTGATCCGCGATGTGGTTCAGAAGCGGTTGCTGGCCGAATTCAACGGCGAGCTGACCTTCGATAATCTGAATCAACTTCGTCAGATGATCGAAACCTTCTTCAACCAGTATCTGGCGGAAGAAAACCTGCTCTACACGCGCACCACCCGCTTGCAATTGCTGGAATGGATCACCTCAGACATCATCGGCTATGGACCGCTCGAGCCGTTGTTGAATGACGAGGAAATCACCGAAATCATGGTCAACGGTCCTGGCAGCATCTACGTGGAGCGCTTTGGCACGATTGAGCCGACCAATATTCGCTTCAGCGACGACGTGCATCTGCGCCGCATCATCGACCGTATCGTAGCGCCCATTGGCCGGCGCGTGGACGAGGCTTCGCCCATGGTGGACGCGCGCCTGCCCAACGGTTACCGCGTCAACGCCACCATTCCCCCGCTCTCGCTGGATGGACCCATCTTGACCATCCGCAAGTTCGCTGTCACCCCCTTCACCGCGCAGGACCTGGTCAACAACGGAACGATGAGCGCCATGCTGGTGGCTTTCGTCAAGGCCTGCGTCGAAGCCAAAATCAACCTGGTCATCTCCGGCGGTACCGGCACCGGTAAAACCACCCTGTTGAATGTGGTTTCCGGTTTCATTCCCTCCAAGGAACGCATCATCACCATCGAGGACACCGCAGAGTTGAAACTGCACCAACGCCACGTGGTGCGCCTGGAAAAACGCCCGCCCAACATCGAGGGCAAGGGCGAAATCACCATCCGGCAGTTGGTGATCAACGCGCTGCGCATGCGTCCTGACCGCATCATCGTCGGCGAGGCGCGCGGCGGTGAGGCGCTGGACATGCTCCAGGCGATGAACACCGGTCATGAGGGTTCGATGACCACCATCCATGCCAACAGTCCGCGCGACGCACTGCGCCGTATCGAGACCATGGTGATGATGGCCGGCATGGACCTGCCGCTCAAGGCCATCCGCGAGCAGGTGGCTTCCTCGATCAACCTGCTCGTCCACCTCGACCGCATGCGCGACGGCACCCGCCGCGTGGTGCAGGTGACTGAGGTGCAGGGCATGGAAGGCGATACCTTCACCATGCAGGATATTTTCGTCTTCGATCAGGTTGGCATTCAGAATGGGCGCGTGGTGGGCAATCTGCGCGCCACCGGCCTGCGGCCCAAATTCGCAGAGAAGTTTGCCATCAACAATATCGTTCTCCCCGAGAACATTTTCAAACCCCATTAGTTCACCCCGAAACGCGCTGCCAGCAAAACCTGGCGGCGCTTTCAACGACAGCCCAGGAGGGTAGCTCATGCGCATTGGAATCATCGGAGCGGGCGCCATGGGCCAGCGCCACGCCGCTGCCTGGCAGAAGGCGGGCGGGCGCGTGTCCGGCGTCACCTCACGCACCCCCGCGCGCGCGGAGCAGTTGGCTTGCCATCTGGGCGCTCAGACTTTCGCCACGCTGGCAGACATGCTGCCGCAGGTGGATGTGGTGGATATTTGCACACCGACCGAATCGCACGCTGCGCTGATTCGCCAGGCGGCTGAGGCTGGCAGGCAGGTGGTGTGTGAAAAGCCCGTTGCGCTCAGCCTGGAGGACGGCTTCAGCGCGGTGCGCGCCTGCCGGGAGCAGGGTGTGCGCCTGTATATCGGTCATGTGCTGCGTTATTTCCCCGAATATGTGCGCGCCCGCCAGCTTGCGCTGAGCGGCGAGCTGGGTCAGCCGGGTGTGCTGCGCCTGTCGCGCGGCGGTTACCGATTTCGTTCCGACCGCGAGACCTGGTTCCAGGATGAGAGCCGCTCCGGCGGGATTGCGCTGGACCTGATGATTCACGATCTGGATTACGCGCGCTGGGTGGCGGGTGAGGTGCAATGCGTGTACGCGCGACACATCCCCGCCCAGGTATCCGGCGGGCGCTATGATTACGCCATCGCCATCCTGACCCACCGCTGTGGCGTACTGTCCCAGGTGGTCGGCGCCTGGATTTACAACCCGCCCAATTTCCGCACCTCGTTTGAGATTGCCTGCCAGCGCGGCTTGATCCAGCACAATTCTGACAGCGAGTCGGCGCCGGGTGTTGGAGATGGAAGCCGCCGAAAGCGGGCCTGAGGCCATCGGCGTGCCGGGCAGCCCGCTGCACGAGAATCCGTATGTGATGCAACTGCAGGATTTCATCGCCTGGGTGGGGGGCGGGCCTGCGCCGCGCTCTACGCCGCAGGATGCGCTGACCGCGCTGCAACTGGCGTTGGCGGTGCGCGAATCGATGCGCAGCGGGCAGCCGGTCCATCTTGAGCCCCTGGCGGAGGTGTGGTCATGAAGATCGGCATCCTTTCCACCGCTCATCTTCACGCTGAAGCTTATATCCAAAAACTGTTCGCCATCCCCGGGGTGGAAGTGCTGGGCGCTGCGGATGAGGACGCGGGGCGCGGAACGGATTTCTGCCGTCGTTACGCGGTGTCGTTTTTTGACTCTTATGACGCTTTGCTTTCTGCCCAACCGGACGGGGTGCTGGTCTGTTCAGAGAACACCCGCCACGCCCCGCTGGTGCTCCAGGCTGCCCGGGCGGGGGTGCATGTATTGTGCGAAAAACCGCTGGCAACCCGCCGCGAGGATGGGCTGGCGATGGTGAACGCCTGCCGCGAGGCGGGCGTCATCCTGATGACCGCTTTCCCGATGCGCTTTTCGGCGCCCCTGCAGGAATTGAAGCGCCATCTCGATTCTGGCAGGCTGGGCAGGGTGTTATGCTTCAACGCCTACAATCAGGGCGAATTGCCGCTGGCTTACCCCTGGTTTGTGAATCCAGAGCTTTCCGGCGGCGGCGCTGTGATGGATCACACCGTCCACCTGGCGGATGTGATGCGCTGGTATACCGGCAGCGAGGTGATCGAAGTGTACGCTCAGGCCAATCGCATTTTCCACGCGGAAAGGGTTACGGTGGAAACCGGCGGGCTGGTGATGCTGACCTTCGACAACGGCGTCTTTGCCAGCATTGACTGTTCCTGGAGCCGCCCGGTGGAGTCCTATCCCTCCTGGGGTGGGCTGGGCTTTGAGCTGGTCACCGAGCGCGGCACCATTCAGACGGACGCCTTCCGCCAGAATTTGACCGTCTATCGCGATGATCAGCGCAAGGGTGTGTGGGATCACTGGGGCTCGGATGCCAACCTGGCCATGGTCGCCGAATTCAGCGCAGCCATCGCTGAGGGACGCGCGCCTGCCGTCACCGGTCTGGACGGCTTGCGCGTGACCGAGGTGGTGCTGGCGGCGTATGAGTCGCTGCGCACGGGGCGGGTGGTGCGGCTGTAGCCAGGATTAACCCCAGGTTAGAGTTCCATTACAGTATGGTTAGAACGCAACCATTGTGATGCGGATTCATCTATAATAGCGCAGCATGTGACAGCCGTGCCCACGGCTGTTTTTTTAAGGAGAATCGAAACCAGGTGACACTCAATGCCGCGCTAGCAGCGCCTGCGCCGGGGCTGGCTTCCGGCAGTCAACCAACTGAGCCTTTGATCCAATTACGCCAGGTGAAGAAAACCTACCGCACCGAAGCTGGAGATTTTTTGGCGTTAAAGGGAATCAACGCAGAGATTTATCCGGGCGAGTTTGTCGCGGTGATTGGCAAATCTGGCGCGGGCAAGACCACCCTAGCCAATATGATCACCGGAGTGGATCAGATCAGCAGCGGTGAGGTGCTGGTCAACGGCGTCTCGGTGCATCAGATGGATGAAACCCGCCGTTCGCTGTGGCGAGGGCTGAACCTGGGGGTGGTTTACCAATTCTTCCAACTGATGCCCATGCTCACCCTGCTCGACAACGTTTTGCTGCCGATGGATTTTTGCGGGTTGTATAAGCCCCGCCGCAGCGAACAGACTGCGCTGCAATTGCTGCGCATGGTCGAGCTGGAGGATCACGCGCGCAAGCTGCCCGCAGCCATTTCCGGCGGGCAGGCCCAGCGTGTGGCCATCGCCCGCGCGTTGGCCAACGATCCTCCGATCATCGTGGCGGATGAGCCCACCGGCAGTTTGGATTCGACCACCGCCAAAACCGTCCTGGATATCTTTGCCCGTCTGGTGGAGAACGGCAAGACCATCATCATGGTCACCCACGACCGCTCCATCTCCCATTACGCCACCCGCATCCTGGAAATGGCCGACGGGGTTCTATTGCCCTCGGTCAGTCTGCAAAAAGGTTAATAAACATAACGGAACTCACCCTACCCCTTCGCGGCATCACCCAACCGCTGACCCACGCCGCCAATCCGCCCCGCGCGTTGATCAACATCCGCCGCGTGGTCAAGACCTATAAGAACGCTGCCGGGGAATTTCATGCCCTGAAGGGCATTGACCTGGAATTTCACCCGGGCGAGTTCGTCGGCATCATCGGTAAATCGGGCAGCGGAAAATCCACCCTGATCAATATGGTCACCGGCATCGACCACCCCACCACGGGTGAGGTGATCATCAACGGCGCCAATGTCCACCGCATGAGCGAGAGCCAGCTTTCGGTGTGGCGCGGGTTGAATCTGGGGGTGGTTTTCCAGTTTTTCCAGCTACTGCCCATGCTTAGCCTGGTGGAGAACGTGATGCTTCCGATGGATTTCTGCAACCGCTATCATCCCCAGGAGCGCCCCGACCGCGCCCTGGAGCTGCTGCGCATGATGGAATTGGATGAACACGCGCACAAGCTGCCTTCCGCCATTTCCGGCGGCATGCAGCAACGGGCTGCCATTGCCCGCGCGCTGGCCAACGACCCGCCCATCATCGTGGCGGATGAACCCACCGGCAATCTCGAATCGCGCAGCGCTGAATCGATCTTCGACCTGTTTCAGGAATTGGTCGGGCGCGGGAAAACCGTGATCGTGGTCACCCACGACAACACCCTGGCCAGGCGGCTGTCGCGCTCGGTGCTGATCGCGGATGGAGAAATCGTGCGCTCATGATCAGCATTCGTCCGCGCTGGCGCAAGGTCTTCTTCGATATTTGGGAGAACAAGGTTCGCTCGCTGCTGGTCGTGGCTTCAATCGCCATCGGCTTGTTTGCGCTGGGCATGATCGGCAGCGCCTATGTGATGATCTCAGAGGATATGCGCGCCAGCTACACCTCCTCCAGCCCGGCGAATATCCTGATGTACACCTATCCCTTTGATGATGAGTTGGTCAAGGCGGTGCGCCGTCTGCCGGGCGTGGCGGATGCGCAAGGCGGGCGCTCGCTTAGCCTGCGCCTGCACACCGGCGAGCAGAAATGGATCGTGTTCAACCTGCACACGCTGAATTTCAATGACCAGCGCTTAAATCGAGTCAAATATATATCGGGTGCAGCCGCGCCGTCTGACCACGAAGTGGTGGTGGATCAGAACGCGCTGGATGAGATCGGCGCCCGCGAGGGCGACTGGCTGCAGGTGGAATTGCCCGACGGCTCCCTGCGCGAGCTTCGCCTGGTGGGCGTTGTGCATGACTCCACCATTGGCAGCATGACCGGCGATTTCTTCACCGCGCCCGCTCAGGGCTATGTGACCCTGGATACCATGCATTGGCTGGGTCAGCCCGACACCTTTGATCAGTTATACGTGTCCGCGGCTGGCAATACGCTGGATGAGGAGATTTTACGCTCGGTGTCCAGCGCGGTCAAGGCGCACATTGAGCGCGGCGGACGGCAGGTCTTCAACACACGCCTGCGCGTCAGCCAGCATCCCGCCAACGACTATGTGCAGGCGATCATCGGGGTGATGGGATTGCTGGGTTTGTTGGTGGTGTTCCTGAGCGGTTTCCTGATCTCGAACACGCTGTCTGCCCTGCTCAACCAGCACATCAAACAAATTGGCATTATGAAGGCGGTCGGCGCGCGCCGTTCGCAAATTGTGGGCATGTACCTGGTGTTCATTTTGATCTTCAGCGTGCTGGCATTGCTGGTGTCGGTGCCGACCAGCAGCCAGGCGGCCTACTGGCTGGTGGAGATGGTTTCTCACCGCATCAACTTCCAGGTTCAGGGTTTTCGGCTGATTCCAGCGATCGTTCTGCTGCAGTCATTGATCGCCCTGGTGGTGCCTCAGGTGGCGGGGGTCATCCCGGCCATGCGCGGCGCATCGGTCACCGTGCAGCAGGCCATCAATGCCACAGCCGCATCAGCGGGCAAGCGGCGCAGCGGCGGTCTGGGAGCGCTGGTCAATAATCTGCGTGGCTTCTCGCGACCGCTGCTCATCTCGCTGCGCAACACCTTCCGCCGCAGGTCGCGGCTGATCCTGACTCTGATCACCCTCACGCTGGGTGGTGCGATTTTCATCGCCACCTTCAATGTGCGCGCCTCGTTGGACAGTTACATCAACCGCATCCACAATTATTTTGGCGCGGATGTGACCGTGATTTTTGACCGCAATTACCGCGTGGAAGAAATTCAACAGGTGGTCGAGCAGGTGCCGGGGGTGGCGCGGATTGAAAGCTGGGCCACGCCGCGCGCTGAGCTGGTCTTGGACGGAGTCAAGACCGAGGACACGGTGCAGATTTTTTCACCCCCCGAGGGCAGCCAGTTGGTGAAACCAGTGTTGATTCAAGGGCGCTGGCTGGTGCCGGGCGATCGCAATGCCATCACAATCAATGAGGCTTTCCTGCGCAAATATCCCGGCCTTTCACCGGGCAGCAGCCTGCGCCTGAAGATTGAGGGGCGCGAATCGGATTGGGTGGTGGTGGGCGTGTTCCAATTCGTCGGCGGCAGCAATTTGATCGCTTACACCAATTACGAATACACCACCCAATTGATGGGTCGTCTGGGTCAGTCCAGCAGCTACCGCGTGGTAGCCAGTGGGGCCAAGCAGACCCTCGAATCACAGAAGGCGCTGGGCCAGACGCTGGATGCCAGACTGCGCCAGCTTGGTTTTCGTGTCAACGAGATCAGCACCGGCATTTCATTGATGCGCTCTGCCTCGGATGGGCTGAACATTCTGATTGGTGTGCTGCTGGTGCTGGCCATGCTGACTGCCCTGGTCGGCAGCATCGGCTTGATGGGGATGATGAGCATGAACGTGATGGAACGCACCCGTGAGATCGGCGTGATGCGCGCCATCGGCGCTTCGGATCGCAAGATCATGAACCTGGTGATCGTTGAGGGGTTGGTCATTGGATTGATCAGTTGGTTTGTGGGTTCGCTGTTGGCCTTCCCGATCAGTTTCCAGCTTGCCACAATCGTCAGTCAGGCCATATTCAAGGCGCCTGCGAACTTTGCGCTGACCGCCAACGGGTTTATAATTTGGTTGGCTGCGGTGATTGTGCTTTCGATGCTGGCCAGCGTGCTGCCGGCCCGGAACGCTGCCCGGCTGACTATCCGTGAAGTCTTGGCGTACGAATAGGGCGAAATCCGATGAACAAAAACCGAATAGTTTTTCTGATAATGATTTTCATCATGGCATTATCGTTGACCGCCGGCTGCTCAGGGCAGTCTGGGGCGAAGCCCCAGTCGGCCACCCTGCCGGCGGATGTTTTACCGGTGCAAACCAACATTGGCGGGATCATTGCCGAGGCCAGGGTGGTCCCCGCGCAGAGCGTGGTGCTCACCTTCCCTTCCCCGGGATTGGTGGATGAGGTGATGGTGGCGGAAGGGGATACGGTGCAGGCAGGACAGGTGCTGGCGCGGCTCAACGGCGCAGAGCGGGCGGCTGCCAGTGTGGCTTCGGCTGAATTGGCTGTGCTTTCAGCCGAGAAGGCGCTCAAAAACCTTCAGGAATCCTGGGAAATTGCCAAATCCAACGCCGAGCTGGCACTGGCTGAGGCAAAAATCTTCCTCGAGGATGAACAGGACAACCGCAAGAATAAGAATTTTCGCCGTGTGGGCAGCAATTACCTGGATGAAATTCAGGCCAATTACATCCTGGCCAAGAGGGCGGTCGAAGATGCTGAGGATGTTTTTGAAAATGTGGTGGACCGCTCCGAAGACGATCCAGACCGCGCTGCAGCGCTGGTGCTGTTGGCGCGCGCGCGCATCAACCGCGACCGCGCGCTGGAAAATTTGAATTACGCCCTCGGTTTACCTGATGAAAACGAGGTAGCCAAGGCGGATGCGCGGGTTGCCCTGGCTCAGGCCCGGCTGGAAGATGCCCAGCGCACCTATGACCGGCTCAAAGATGGGCCCGACCCCGATAATCAGCAACTGGCCGAGGCGCGCCTGGTTGAAAGCCAGAAACTGCTGGTTTCGGCGCAGGCTGTGCTGACCGACCTGGAGCTCAAAGCGCCGTTTGCGGGTGTGGTGGTGACCAACAGCTTCAAGGTGGGTGAATTCGCCAATCCGGGCACTGCCACCATTCTGCTGGCGGACCTGGCTGACATGCAGGTCGAAACCACCGATTTGACTGAATTGGATGTGGTCAATATCAAGGTCGGTCAAACGGCGGTGATCAACATCGATGCGCTGCCCGGGCTTGAGCTGAGCGGCAAGGTGGAGCGAATCAAGAACCTGGGAGAAAATCGGCAGGGTGATATCGTCTACACGGTGGTGATCAAACTGGCTGAGCAGGATGCGCGCTTGAAGTGGAACATGAACGGCACTGCCACCTTCAACGTGGAATAATCCCCTGATCGATTGTGGATGAACACAGCCTGAAAGGGATTGAGCGGCAATCCCTTTCATCTTTTAAATTCAGCTCAACTCGTTTTGATGAGGAACACCGCGGCATCGTTGGCGGGCAGGTGGCAGCGTCCATCCACCAACGGGCTGCCGTACCAATTCTCCTTTGGCTGCCAGCCGGACGCCAGCGTCACCCGCGGCTGCTGGGGTTGGGGGCTGTAATTGATCAGCACGATCAGGCGGGTGTGAGGGTCGATGACATGCTCGCTGATACCCACCTGCGGCAGGTCTTTGGTGGCTGCCCGTTGACGGGTGAAAGAGGCGGCGAACTGCGCATAGATGTGATAATAGGGCTGCCCGTCAGGACGATCAAACACAGCGCTCATCCGGCTGAGCGCAGTCTCCAGCGGCGCGGCAAATAGATAGATGACGCCCTTTCCGCAGCCGGCGCGGGTGAAAATGGGGTTGCCATCCTCCTCACTGCCCAGCACTTGCGCTCCCGTCGCGCGCAGGTTGTACCGGATGGCAGCCGGGATGTTCAGCACATCTGCATTGGACAAATCCTTGAAATGAACCTCGGCTGGTCGGTTTCGCCGCTGGCGGGTCTGAATTTCCACCTGCAGCGGCTGGTTGAACGGCGAAAGAAAAGCATCGTCCAGAGACACATACAGCGTGGCGCCGGATTCCACCCTGGCCAGCAATTCCAGCCAGGCGCGGCGCGACAGTCCACCCTGGCCCTGCAGCGAAGGCAGCAGATAGAGCGGCGCGTCCTGCAGCGGCTGGTCGGCGTACTGGAATTGCAGGTCAAAACCGGCCTGTTTGGCCAGGATGAAGCTGACCTGCGCGGCGCCCCAGGCGTCCTGTCCCTCGCTCAGAATGCACACCGCCTCGCGGGAGCGGGCTGGCAGACTTTGCAGGGGCAGGCTGCGCTGCCAAGCGCCGAAGGCTTCGATCTGCTTCAGCACCGGCTTGGGGCTGCGGTCTGAGCGAAACAGCCCCAGCTCGCGCTCGAGCGCAGTCCAATCATAAGGCGCGTGTTCCAGGCGCTCCTGGTCGTAGGCGCACCACCACAGCAGTCCGTGGCAGTCATGCGCCCACAGCGAGAAGAGGGTCATCCGCGCGTAATCGGCAGCCACTGCTTCGCTGGCGATGGTCGGCCCCAGTGTGCCAAGCTCCTCGGCGATGCACGCTTTTTCGCCAATGTCGGCATAAAAGCGCGATTCGGCGGTAGCGTGCAGCCCGCTGCGCA